>DASSFK010000251.1:0-8497 GCA_035694565.1 Sphingomicrobium sp. | reverse complement strand
TGGGATGCCGCCGTGGCGACCGGTAGCATCCAACTCATCGACCCCGAGCTGTTTTACGAATTGGCCAGGTTCTACAATCGGGCGGACTCAGCGGGCATGTTGTATCAACGCTACTCCGAGGGTGCCCAAACCTACGTCTGGCCATACCTGACCGATGGTTCATCGGCATTCTGGAATCCGGATGGTAAGCTACGGCCCGAGGTCTTGGCCTCTGTTCAGCGCCTGAGGGATTTTCGGCAGAAACAAGGAGAACTCGGTAGAGAGGCCTATAAGCTTCGTGCGACACTCAGACGCGCCGCTTCACAATAGACTCTCGCGGCACCTTATGTCCGCAAATGGGTGGAAAGCTGGAAATTGGCGCTTCGGCCCACGAACCGAAGCGCTTTGTCGAAACCGCCTCGCATCCACATCGAACAAGGCGTAACCGAGCGATGCCACCTGCCCATCGAGGAGCAACGGCATGGCAAAGAGATTGATCATCGCACTGGGAGTGATTGCGGCCGCTTCGCCGGTATCGGCAACGGTTCAGGACCTCTCCCCTCCGGGCGCCCCGGCCGGAACTCCGGAAACCAAATATTGCATGCACATCGAGGCCATTACCGGCAGCCGCATCGAAAAGCTCAAATGCTGGACCCGCGAGGAATGGGCCGAGCAGGGCGTCGACGTCGACCAGGACTGGCCAAAGGAAGGCGTCCGCACGATCGGTTGACGGTCAGGCGCGCAAGCGGTGCTCCGCGAGCCTCTCGTAAGACGGGCGGCACGCGTCGGCGACACGCCGGGCTTCGTCGTCAAGCTCGACCGGATGCACGTCCGGTGAGCCAAAGCCTGTGCTTGCGGCCACCGCATCGTACCAGTGAGGCGCCCAGATGCCGTCGGTCTCGCGGATGCCGGGCTCCCAGCTCAGCATCGCCTCGTCCCATTCTATTCCGAGCGCCTCGCAAAGCCGCCTCAGAATGACGGAAGGATCGCCAAGCACGTCGGCGCTGTCGACGACCGGAGGCGCATGGCCGAGCCGGTCCGCCTCGCGCTCGAAAAACTCGACCTGACGCCCGACCCCCAGATGCTCGGGGCGGACGGCAACGCGCTTGTTGGCGTAGCTCGCAACGACCCGGGCCGGGTCGCGAATGAGGAAGGCGTGGCGAAGCCCAGGAAGGTCGTCGTGGGCAATTGGCCCGACCATGTGATGGGCCATGTGCTTCTGGTACCAGACGGGGGCGTTGCCAGGACATGGGCCCGTCATCGTCCGGGCGACGCTCCACCAGTCGCAGTCCATCGCGGCGATCACCTCGTCGGCCATCGGCTGCGGATCGCTGCTCTGCTTGAGATAGGCCCCGTAGAAGGGCTCGTCCGAGACGAACGTGTCGCTCCGGCTTGAAAAGCTCCGCATCATCGCCGTGGAGAGGTTCCTTGGACCCGACCACATGGCAATTCGGATGGTCACGGGCGCGAGGCGTCCTTCACGTCGCGCTCGACGCGATCGCGGTAGAGGCCCTGCAGGCGCTCGACCATCGGGCCGCGGCATTCGAGCTTGCGTCCATCGACCTCACGCACCGGAACGATTCCAGCGAAGGTGCCGGTGACGAACGCCTCGTCCGCGCCGTAGACGTCGGTCAGGGAGAAGTCCTTTTCGACCGCCTCGATGCCTTCCTCCCTTGCAATCTCCAGGGCCAGTCCGCGCGTGATCCCGCCGAGGCAATATTTGCCGCTCGACGTCCACAGCTCACCGTTGCGGACGATGAAGAAGTGGGTGGAATTGCAGGTCGCCACGAAGCCGTGCGGGTCAAGCATCAGCGCCTCGTCCGCGCCCGCCTGCGTCGCCTGGATCGACGCCGTGATGCAGTTGAGCTTGGACAATGAATTGAGCTTCTGGTCCTGGACCGCGGGATCGCCGCGGCGGACGTGGACGGTGAACAGCTTGAGCCCGCGCTCGTGAATGCCTTCGGGCGGCTCCTTGTATTCGGGAATGATGACGATCGTCGCTCCGCCGACCACGACCCGCGGGTCCTGGTACGGCGTCGCCCGGACACCGCGCGAGACGATCAGCCGGACATGGACGCCCTCGTCCATCCGGTTGGCGTCGAGAGTGTCGTAAAGCCTCCGCTCGAGTTCCTCGCGCGACAGGCCGATATCCATGGCGATCGCCTTGGCGCCCTCGAACAGGCGATCGAGATGACGGCAAAGGAAGGCGTAGCGACCCCGATGGACCCGAAGCCCCTCCCATACTCCGTCGCCGAGCATGAAGCCGGAATCGAACACCGACACCACCGCCTCGGCGCGGGGCTTCAGCTCGCCGTTCACATTGATGAGGATCGAGGCGTTCCGCGGATCCGAGACGTCGTGCATCGACTGGGCCATGGCGCAAGCTTGGCGGCAAGTCCCTGCGCTTGGCAAGGCGCGGCGGGCGACGAAAGCGCGTCGCCAACCGACAGACGGACTTGATCGACCTCGCCCGGCACCCGGTCGAATCCGGCGCGCAATTGCCAGTCGGAGGCTTCACTCATGGTCCGTTCCAAAAGGGAGCAAGACCATGACAAGCAAGCAGATTCTCGTTGCGTTAAGCATGGCAATGATCACCGCGCCGGCCGCCGCCCAGACCAGCGCTCCGAAGACCGAAAAAGCGCCGGCCGATCAGAAGAAATACTGCATACAGTACGAAAATATCGTCGGCAGCCGGGTGTCCAGGCAGGAATGCAAGACAAAGGCGGAGTGGGCCAGGGACCACGTCGACGTCGACAAGCTGCTCAAGGAATAAGAGTTGACGAGCAGGGCGCGGTTTCGGCCGCGCCCTAAACCTCCCGAAGCCTCGCTTCGGTCGCGCTGAACTCGAGGCCAATTGTCAGCAATGCCCGGAACGCATTGTATCCGCACCGGTCCGGGAAGAAGGCGTGGAAGAAGAGCTGCGGCTTGCCGCCGGCACCCGCCGCGACCGACGCGTGGCCGGGCGCCCACCACAGGCGGTTCGATCTGAGCAGTGGCTCGGGCCGCTTGGTGTATGGCCCGAACGGATGATCGGCGACAGCAACGCCGATGCCGTAGGCGGGGGTCGAGAAGTCGTTCCCGGCATAGAACATCCAGTAGCGGCCGTTCTGCCGGGTCACGAACGGCCCCTCGATCAAATGCCCTTCCCAGTCGAGATCGTTCGCAAGGACGATATGCTCTTCCCCGATGAGCGAGCGCCCGTCCGGAGCGAGGCGCCGGGCGTGGACCGGAGTCCGCATCGCCTCGACGATGTCGCCCGCCTTTCCGAACGCGATCAGCGCGGGCCTCACCCGCGTCCAGTTGTCGAGCGCCGCCTCGATCAGCGGCTGCATCCAGAAGAAGCGCTCCATCGGACGCCGGCCGTTCGCCCACGGCTGGACGGCGGCGGCAAAGGCAGCGGTTCGCCGGTCGCGCTCGCTTGCGAACAGCATGTCGATGAGCTCGGGATGCTCGCGAAGAAGGCCGGCCAACGGACGCGGCCAGAGCCCGTTCGTGTCATTCTTCCAGAAGAGGTACGGCGAGCCGTCCTCGTCGACGAAGATGTGGGAATCGATCACCCCTCCGCTCGCCGGTCCGCCGGGCGTGAGCACTTTCCCCCCCGTGACCATCGGACCGCCATTGTCGATCCAGGGACCAAAAGGCGATTGCGATCGCGCAATCCCGATCGCCAGCGCTCCGGACTGCTCACGGGCGGTGTAGGCAAGCCAATATTCGTCGCCGATCCGGGCCATCTCCGGAGCCCAGAAATCACCAATTCGTCGCCCGTGCCTCGTCCATGCCGGCGCATGCCCCTCGGGAAAGACGAAGCCGCGGTGCTCCCAATGTTCAAGGTCCTCCGAATGAAGGATCGGGAAAGCATCGAGCGCGTCGTTCGAGGTCGCGGTCAGGACCCAGCCGTCAGCGACTTTCAGGACCGCCGGATCGCCGTAGCCGGCAAGCGTTTGCTCACTGAGATTATCGACGATCAGCGGCTTCCAGGGGACACCCGTCGGCTCCGCTCGAGGCGCTTTGCCGGAGGCCGGCGCGCGCGTGCCGTAATCCCTCGCCAGCTCCGCGAAGAAACGCAGATAATCCGGCTGCTCGCCGGCCTGGATGCGGTAGCTTCGGGCCGGTCCGGAAACCTCGCGGACAACCAGGTCCGTCGCTTCTCCGTCGGCGACGGCTTCGATCTCGAATGTCGGAGTTGCGCCCATCAACGCCGATCAACGGCTGGCCAGGCGCTTAAGCTCCGCAAGGCCCGCCGCAAGGATGTCGCCTGAGGGCGGAACCGGCACGTCCGGCTTCAGCTTCCAGCGCGGCCGGTCCTCGACGTCGTAGACCGGCTCGGCGCTGTAATTGATGGTGATGCCGGTGCGGTCGAGCCGCAGCGGAAAGACTGCCGCTCCAAGCCCCATCGTCTCGGTGCCGACCGTCACCGCCCTGCCGATGCCCTTCATCCCCATCGGAAAGCCTTCCGCCATGCTCGCGCTCCAATGGTCCTGGAGCACGACGACCGGCTTTTCGTAGGTGAAGGGCCCCTTCGGTTCGACGTATTCGGTCCAGGGGTCGGTAAGGCCGGTCCCCTTCCCGCTTCTTCGGCGCATCAGCGCATAGGGCCGGCGTTCCTTGATGAAGCGGCCCATGATCGGGCGGGCGATCGCCGTATCTCCGCCGCCATTGAAGCGGGTATCGATGACGAGGCCGGGGGCATCCTTCAGTTCCGCAAGCGCGGCATCGAAGGCCCCGGGCGTATCACTCTCGCCGAAGGTCGTGATCGCGATATAGCCGAAGCCGCCGTCGAGCCGCCGGTGGCTGATGGCTGCCCGGTCCGCGACCGGCCTGAACGTCACCAGAAGGTCGCGGTCCCGGCCGTCGTCCGAGCGGATTTTGAGCCTTCGATCGCGCTCGCGGTTCCCGCCGACCGCCGCGTTGATCGCAAAGCGCCTCGCTTCGGGATCGGGAGCGCGGAGGGTCTGCGGCATCCGAAGCGCCATCGCCTCCTCGAACGTCATCCCGTCGATCCCGACGATCACGTCGCCGACCTTGAGTCCCGCTTCCAGGGCGCCCGACGCCTCGCGAAGCGCGCTCACCTTCACGCCCGACTTCGTCTCCTCGACAAAGATGTCCGACAGGGGCCAGCGCGGAAGGCCGGGCACCGGCTGCGCGAAGTGGGTGTGAGCGTCGTAAAGCTCGTCCGTCACGGCGAGAAGCAGCCGGTTCCATTTGTCCTCGTCGCCCCCGATCTCGGCCAGCTGCGGCCGGTAAAGCGTCCTCACCCGCTCCCAGTCGGTCGCCTTGTCCTCGAAGAATGCGTAGCGGTCGCGAAGCGTCTCCCACAATTCGTCGAAGTCCTGTTCGAGAGTGATGTCGCCGGGCGGAGCCTTGGCGAGGATCGTGGTCGAAGCGAGGGCCGCGAGACCGGAGGCGAGCATTGTCCGGCGGTCGAGAGGATTTCGGATCATGGCTTGAAGCTGGTCGCAACCGCGGGAACGTCCGTCAAGCGCCCGCCGGACATGTCTCTTACCTGATGAAATTGCAGCAAAATTGTAAGATTTGAGCCATCCTACTGACCCGGCTCCCGACTAAGGTCCCTGCAACAGGGGACGGGAGGGTGGACCGTGTCCAAGATGATACCGCATGGCTTCTTCGCCGGCCGTTTGGGCGAAATTCCGAAGTCCTTGATCGAGGGGCCGACCTTGCCCGACTGGATCGAGGAACCGATTTCATTCGAGCCGCACCGGCCGCGACTGGCGTTCCGGACGGTGTGGATCTCCGACACGCATCTCGGGACCTCCGGATGCAATGCGGAGATGCTTCTCGACTTCCTCAAGGCGATCGAGTGCGAGACGCTCTTTCTCGTCGGGGACATCATCGACGGCTGGCAGCTGAGGAAGGGCTGGTACTGGCCGCCGAGGCACAACGACATCGTCCGCTGCGTCCTCAAGATGGCCAAGCACGGAACGCGCGTCGTCTACGTGCCGGGCAATCATGACGAGGTCTTCCGGGACTATGTCGGCCTCCATTTCGGAGGGGTGGAGATCCTTCCCGAAGCCATGCACGTGACCGCGGACGGGCGGTCGCTGCTGGTCATCCATGGCGACGAGTTCGACGGGGTCGTGCTCTATGCCCGCTGGCTCGCCTTCCTCGGCGACAGTGCCTATTCGATGCTTCTCAAGCTGAACGCCGTTCTCAACCGGATCCGGCGGATGATGGGCAAGCCCTACTGGTCGCTGTCCGGACTTCTCAAGAAGAAGGTCAAGAATGCGGTTCAGTTCATCTCGAGCTTCGAGGAAGCGGTCGCCCGCGCCGCCTTCGAACGCGGAGCGAACGGCGTCGTCTGCGGGCACATCCACACGGCCGAAGTCCGCCAGATCGGCGAAGTCACCTATTACAACGACGGCGACTGGGTCGAGAGCTGCACCGCGCTTGTCGAGCATGCCAACGGCCGGATGGAAATCCTCGACTGGGCCGAGCGCAAGCGTGAGGAAGCGAAACACGTCTCGCGAACGGCGGCACGGGAAGTCGCGGAAGCGTGAAGATCGTCATCGCGACGGATGCCTGGCATCCGCAAGTCAACGGCGTCGTCCGCTCGCTGGAAACGACCGCGGAGCGCCTGAAGCAGCGCGGCCACGACGTGATGATGGTCGAGCCAGGCATGTTCCGGACGATCCCCTGCCCCACCTATGCCGAGATCCGGCTGGCGCTTCGCTGCGGGAAGGCGGTGGCGGCGATCCTCGATCGAGTGCAGCCGGACCGTGTCCATGTCTCGACCGAGGGTCCGATCGGCTGGGCGACGCGGAGCTGGTGCCTGAAGCGCGGACGGCCGTTCACGACGGCGTTCCACACGCGCTTCCCGGACTATGTTTCCATCCGCACCGGAATCCCGGCCGAGTGGATCTGGAAGGTGATGAGGCGCTTCCATGGCCCGGCGGAGCGGACCTTCACCGCGACCGCCACGCTTGCGGACGAGCTTCAGTCGCACGGCATTGAGCACACCCACCACTGGCCGCGAGGCGTCGATCTCGACCAGTTCAGTTCGAACGTCTGCCCGCACCCGTCCTTGTTCCGGCTTCCGCGGCCGCTGCTTCTCAACGTCGGGCGGGTGGCGGTGGAAAAGAACATCGAGGCGTTCCTCGATTGCCAGGTGGCAGGGAGCAAGGTGGTGGTTGGCGACGGCCCGGCGCTCGAGACGTTGAAGAAACGCTATCCCGAAGTCACGTTCATGGGCGCCAAGCACGGCGCCGAACTCGCCTCATGCTACGCCGCGGCGGACGTCTTCGTCTTTCCCAGCCGAACCGACACATTCGGCCTCGTCAATATCGAGGCGCTCGCCTGCGGGGTGCCGGTGGCGGCCTTTCCGGTCCCGGGTCCGATCGACATCCTCGGCCCCGACGGCAAGGGCTTCCACGGCTCGAAGGGCCGCATCGGAGCCGTCGACGAGGACCTTGGAGCCGCGATCCGGCGCGCGCTGACCGCCGACCGCGCCGCGGCCGCCGCCGAAGCCAGGCATTATTCCTGGGACTGCTGCACCGACCGCTTTATCGAAGGTCTCGCCGCCGAGCTCGCTGAACAGCACCGCTTCGCCGCCTGACCCATCCCGGGCCAGCCACGCCGCGCCAGCTACCGACCGTCAAAGCAAAAAAGGCAAAATAAAACCCCCAAGAGGAGACCGCCTTGGGGGTTCGCTTGTTTCAGTTCTCGGCGGAGCTTAGCCGCCGACTTCCTGTTCGCGAACCATTGAAACATCTCCTGCCGCTCGGTGCATAAGCTAGTACCTACCGTTGTGTTGTCAACAATCAGTTGACGAGTTCAAGGGGACACAATGGACCAACCGTACCGTAGTTGGGACGATCGGCGTAGAATTATCCGTGCCGCAATTGCGGAAACCAACCCAGAAGCGCTCGCATCGTTCCACCTCACTTCCAGGGAGGATGCGTACTATCGCGCCCGGGCCGCGAGGGCGGTCGAGAATCTCGCCAAAAAGACATCCTCTTTCAAAGCCTTTTACGCCCTTAGGCCCAAAAGGCCGTTCGGTTACGTCATCGGCATGGCGGCGCTCATCATTGCGGGCGCGATCGCGTTCGGATCGTACGTCTGGCTCACAAGTCAGGAACTGAAAGACGCATATTCGCTTCTCGGAACTCTCTTTGCGGTCGTGGTGGCCGCTATCGGCTGGTCAGTTGCCGCGTGGATCGCACATCGAAACATGGTTCGCCAAAATACCA
Source organism: Sphingomicrobium sp. (assembly GCA_035694565.1). Taxonomy (GTDB): domain Bacteria; phylum Pseudomonadota; class Alphaproteobacteria; order Sphingomonadales; family Sphingomonadaceae; genus Sphingomicrobium. Next base: position 314 of record DASSFK010000251.1, on the reverse strand, counting down.
CGAACATCCTATTTGCGCGGTTCTCCCAGGCCCCCTTTGGCGAGGCAATGCACCGGTTCCACAAGAAGTTCGGATTCGAACTCCAACCACGAATTACTAAAGATGACATCGACGGTTTGAGAGCGACAAAGCAGGACGACGAACTGAAAACTGCGGCCTCTGTCCTCTACCTCTTGAACTATTTTGAGTTTATCTCGGCTGGCGTGCTGCGCGGCGACTTGGATCCAACCATCGTCCGCCAAAGTGTGCGAGGGTTCATCGAACACTATCACGACAAGTGTGAGCCTTACATTCAGCAGCGGCAGGTCGGGAAT
>DASSFK010000250.1:0-8774 GCA_035694565.1 Sphingomicrobium sp. | reverse complement strand
AAAGCGTGTTTGCGGGGATGAGATGATCCGTTCGGAATTGGTGCAGAAGTTGTGCGGCGACTTTCCCGACCTGACCCAGCGTGAAGTGGAAGGCGTTGTCGGCGCCCTGTTCGACTCCATCACTGAGCAATTGGCCCAGGGCGGCCGCGTGGAACTTCGTGGCTTCGGTGCCTTCTCGACGCGTCAGCGCGACGCTCGCGTCGGTCGCAATCCGCGCACTGGCGACCCGGTCTCAGTCGACGCCAAGCGGGTGCCCTATTTCAAGCCGGGCAAGGAAATGCGCGAGCGACTGAACTTAGGCGAGGTTACAGCCGAGTAGCCGAGGCGCCCTACCGTAGCCGCGGCTGGCAAAGCGGACGTGGCGGAACGGTAGACGCTGAGGACTTAAAATCCTCTTCCCGTAACGGGAGTGTGGGTTCGATTCCCACCGTCCGCACCAGCCTCGCCGGCAGATGTACCGGGGCATGCCGAAGACGAGGCTCGGCCCGGTAGGGTGAACGGGCCGATCTCAACCTCCCTGAAACGCAAATTATTAATCTTGTACGGGTACGTACGCGCAAGTGTTTACGCGCCTTTTCAAGCTGAACCCGCGCGCACCGCTCGATGGTGGTCGCCAGGATTGGGTCGTCCTCGGGACGGTCATCGCGGCCGTAATCCTTCTGATCGGCAACGGCTCGGCCTTCTTCCGCCAGCTCGGACAAGCCGAAGTCGTGCTGGGACCGGGCGCGCAGGTCGCCGCGATTGCGCTCACGTTGAACGTCGCGCTGATCCTGTTCGGCTGGCGCCGATACGTCGACTTGCAACATGAGACCGAGCGCCGAATCGAAGGCGAGCGACGGGCAGCGATCGCGGCTTCGACCGATCCGGTCACGGGTCTTCTCAATCGCAAGGGTTTTGCCGACAGCACCGAGGATCTTCGCCTGAAGGCGGAGAAAGACGGACTGATGCTGCTGATCGCTTCGTTGCAGCTGCACCGCTTCCGAACGATCTACGATCGCCATGGCTACGACACCGGCGACTCAATGCTTCGCGGGGTGGCGGTCACGATCCTCGAGAATGCAGGTGAGGGTGCGGTCGTCGGACGAATGGGCGGCGACGAGTTTGCGATCGCCCGCGTCATCGAAGCGGACGAACGAGCGGATGCCCAGAAGAAAGTCGAATCCCTACTGAAGCTCGCCACTCGGCCATTCGACATCGAAGGGAAGATGATCCAGGTCGGGGCCTTTGCCGGAATGGCCAACGCACTGGCCGGCGACGTCCGGGTACCGGACCTGCTTCGCCGCGCCGACATCGCACTCGATCATGCGAAGAGCGGGCGGGTGGTTCGCCCGATCTGGTTCGACGCGGCCATGGAGCGGGCGCTGCTCCAGCATGGCGAGATCGAACAGGGCATTCGTTATGGTCTCGAGCACGAGCAGTTCCTGCCGTTCTTCGAGCCGCAGGTGGACCTGCGCACGAGCGAGATCATCGGTTTCGAAGTCCTCGCCCGCTGGCGTCACCCGCTTGCAGGAATCATTCCGCCCGACCGCTTCATTCCGATCGCCGAGGAGATCGGAGTGATGGATCGGCTGTCGGAACAGATCATTCGCGCCGCGCTTCTCGCCTCGCGGGACTGGGATCCGTCGATCAAAATCTCCGTCAACATCTCGCCGACGCAATTCTCAGACGGCTGGCTTGCCGAGCGCATCGTCCGGATCTTGACCGAAACGTCCTTCCCTGCAGACCGGCTGGTGGTCGAAATCACCGAAAGTTCGCTGTTCGGCGACATGGACCTCGCGCGCAACATCATCACGAGCCTCAAGAACCAGGGCATCCGGCTGGCGCTTGACGACTTCGGGACCGGCTTTTCGTCGCTGTCGCACCTGCGCCAGCTGCCGTTCGACATCATCAAGATCGACCGTTCGTTCATCACCAATATCCACGAGAGCGGACAAAGCGCAGCGATCGTCCGCGCCGTCGTCACGCTGGCGGACGCGCTGGGAGTTCCGATCCTGGTCGAGGGCATCGAGAGCGAAGCTGCGCATGCGGCGGTCCTGACGATCGGCTGCTCAAGCGGTCAGGGCTGGTATTTCGGTAAGCCAATGGAGGCCGATCAGGCCGCGCAGCTCATTGCGCGCCGGTCGGAGCCTTCCGAGCAATCGGCCCAGAATCCCTCCCGCGCCGCTTAGTCTTTCCAATCTGGTTTGAGTTCGTCCCGTTCCGAGACGCTCGGAGCCAACCGCAGCGCGCGGGCATTGTACGCATGGTTAAAAGCATCTTAAGAAATGCCCATGCGTATGCTGCGTCCCGCGTTTGCACTGGATCCGCGCCTGTTCGGCCGCCGCTTCCCCGGATTCATTCTGGGCAGCCCCGAAGACTCGGGTCTTGCGATGAGCGACGACGCCAAGCTGTTCGCGACGACCTTCGCGATCGGCTTCGTCTTCGTCTCTGCGCTGATCTTCTAAATCAGTCGCAAGCCTGGTGCAGCTTATGGCCCAGCCAGGCGGCGATGACGCTCCCGAGGGCGACGAGGAACAGGGTCTCCGCGACCGACACGCCGACAAGCACCAGCCCTGTCAGAATTAAAGTGGCGACGACCATCGCGCCCGAATTCACGATATTGTTGGCTGCGACCGTGCGCGCCGTCTCCGACTTCGGAACGGTGGTCGTGAGGAAAGCGTAGAGCGGCACCACGAACATGCCGCCAGCGATGGCAATGCCGAGCAGATCGAGCACGACGGCCCAGCCGAGCGGGTGGTGAAGGAATTCCTTCACGTCGACCAGTCGGGTGGAAGGGATCCAGTCCTTCGTCAACCAGTAGAGGAGGAGGACGAAGATCCCCATGAGCATCGCGGAAGATGGGGCGAACTTCGCCGACACCTTGCCCTTCAGCATCCGGTTGATCGCGACCGATCCGATCGCGACACCGACCGAGAAGACCGCGAGAAACAGAGTCGCGACGCTCTGGTCCGCGTAGAGCACGTTCTTCACCAGCGGCGGGAATTGCGCGGCAAGAACCGCGCCCATGGCCCAGAAGAAGCTGATTGCGAGGATCGCGAGGAAAAGCCGCCGAACGTGCAAAGTCGCGCTGACCAGCGTGATCGAGGCGCGGACGATGTGCCAGTCCATCCCGCGGTGCGGATAGCCCGGAATTTCGGCGTCGTCGGCCGGCGGAGCGGGGGGCACGAAGCCACCGGCGATCCGGCCGATCAAGGCGACCGCCAGCACGCCGATGGCCGCGAACTCCGCATGGTAGGTCCCGTCGGGCCGCTGAAGCACCAGAAGCCCGCCCAGGATCGTTCCGCCGAGGATCGCGATGTACGTGCCGGCTTCCACGAGGCCGGTGCCGCCCAAAACTTCGTCCTTGGTCAAATGCTGCGGAAGGATCGCGTATTTGATCGGTCCGAAAAAGGTCGAGTGAACGCCCATTGCAGTCAGAGCGACCAGCATCAGCGGAACGCTCGGCAACAGGAGCCCCACGGCGCCGAAGACCATGATTCCGATTTCCGCGCTCTTCACGATCCGGACGATCTTCGCCTTGTCGATGGCGTCGGCGAGCTGGCCCGAAAGTGCCGAGAGCAGGAAGAAGGGAAGGATGAAGAGGCCGCCGGCGATCGCGCTGAACGCGGCCTCCTGCTCGGCATCGCGGTAGATGCCGTAAATCACCAGCAACACCATCGAGGTGCGGAAGAGATTGTCGTTGAAGGCGCCTAGGAATTGCGTCGTGAAGATCGGCAGGAAACGCCGGGTACGGATCAGATGAAGCGAATCCTGCATCAGCCCGCCTGTTGGGAACTCAGAAACAAAGCCGACGTCCTATGCTGCCCCGTCCGGCGCAAATCCTTAGCGGCTGCAGCGGTGCGGACAAGCACAGCTTCACCGTGCCTTTTGACCGATGGACCGTTTGTCGTAAGCAGACCCAAGATGTTGAGCATTCCGAATCTGCTTACGCTTTCTCGTATTTTCGCGGTGCCATTGCTCGTTTTCCTTCTGTGGAAGCCGGCGCCGTGGGATTACGCGATCACGTTCGTGCTCTATTGCATCGTCGGCATAACCGACTATTTTGACGGTTATCTTGCGCGTGCGCAGGGCCGGATTTCCCGGCTGGGTCAGTTCCTCGACCCGATCGCCGACAAGATCATGGTCGCGGCCGTGCTCGTCATGCTGATGGCTAGCCGCAGGGCGGACGGCGATGCGCCGATCATCCAGGACTGGAGCGTGATCCCGGCACTGATCATCCTGCTTCGCGAGATCATGGTTTCCGGTCTTCGCGAGTTCCTCGCCGAGCTGAAGGTGCTCGTTCCGGTGAGCGCGCTGGCGAAGTGGAAGACGACCTTCCAGCTCGTCGCGCTCGGGGCTTTGATTCTTGGTGGCGCGTTCCCAGCGCAGCACTGGATCCATCTTGTGGGTCTCGGCAGCCTCTGGGCGGCGGCGGCGCTGACGCTGGTTACCGGCTGGGACTATCTGCGGCTCGGCCTCAAGCACATGGACTGAGCCAGCGCGCACTAATCGATTTTCCCGTAGTGACTGACAAAGATTCATCGTTTCCGCCGCTCACCGCAGGAGCCTAGCGTCATCGAGTTCCCCTTGGAGAGAGGCTCGAATCATGGACGCGAAGACAGGCTCGATGGGTTGTCCGGCGGATCGCCCCACCACCGTGCGCTCGCTGCTTGGCCGCATTAATCGCGACTGGTGGCCTGAATCCCTCCCGATCGACATCCTCCATCAGGGCGGAGTTTCGCCCGATCCGATGGGCGACGACTTCGACTATGCTGAAGCGTTCAAGAAGCTCGATTACCAGGCATTGAAGCGCGACCTGACCGCTTTGATGACGGATAGCCAGCCATGGTGGCCGGCGGACTACGGGCACTACGGACCGTTCATGATCCGCATGGCCTGGCACGCGGCCGGCACATATCGTACGGCCGACGGACGCGGCGGTGCAAACAGTGGGCAGCAGCGCTTCGCGCCGCTCAATAGCTGGCCGGACAACGGCAACCTCGACAAGGCCCGGCGCCTGCTCTGGCCTATTAAGCAGAAATATGGTGCCAGCATCAGCTGGGCCGATCTGTTCATTCTCGCCGGCAATGTCGCGATCGAGTCGATGGGCGGGCCGATCTTCGGCTTCGGCGGCGGACGTCCTGATGTGTTCGAGGCGGAGCGCGACGTCTATTGGGGCGCGGAGGAAAAATGGGTCAGCGAAGGCGCCGAGACACGTATCCAGCCTGACCGCGAGCTGGAGCTCGAGCATCCGCTCGCCGCGGTTCAGATGGGTCTCATCTACGTCAACCCGGAAGGGCCGGGCGGCAATCCCGATCCGTTGAAGTCGGCGCACGACATCAAGATCACGTTCGAACGCATGGCGATGAACCATGAAGAGACCGTCGCGCTGACAGCTGGCGGCCACACGTTCGGCAAGGCGCACGGTGCTGGCGATCCGAGCCTGGTCGACGTTGCGCCGGAAGGCGCCGACATCGCGCTCCAGGGACTCGGCTGGGCCAGTTCCTTCGAGAGCGGGATCGGCGAGCATGTGATTACCAGCGGCATCGAAGGCGCTTGGGTGAACACGCCGACGAGCTGGTCGGAGAATTATTTCCGCCTGCTGCTCGACTATGAATATGAGCTGGTGCGCTCGCCCGCGGGTGCCCAGCAGTGGCAGCCGATCAACCAGCGCGAGGAAGACAAGGCTCCGGCAGCGCATGACCCGTCGAAGCGCGTGCCGACGATGATGACCACGGCCGACATGGCGTTGAAAGTCGATCCGGAATTCCGAGCGATTTCCGAGAAGTTTCGCAATGACCACGAAGCGTTCAAGGACGCTTTCGCCCGCGCATGGTTCAAACTGACCCATCGCGACATGGGCCCCAAGGTTCGGTACCTCGGGCCGGAGGTCCCGAGCGAAGACCTGATCTGGCAGGATCCGATTCCTGCAGGCAGCACGCCATCGAGCGGCGACGTCTCGGCATTCAAGGACAAGATCCTGAGCGCAGGCTTCAGCGTCGGTCAGCTGGTGAAGGCCGCGTGGGCATCCGCTTCAACATTCCGCAAGTCCGACTTCCGCGGCGGCGCGAACGGCGCTCGCGTCCGGCTTGCCCCGCAAAAGGACTGGGCGGTCAACGAGCCCGAAGAGCTGGGCAAGATTCTAACGAGGATCGACGAGCTGCGTGGCGGACTGTCCTTCGCGGACGCGATCGTCCTTGCGGGCACCGCGGCGGTAGAGAAGGCCGCTCGGGACGCCGGCTACAATGTCGAAGTGCCGTTCACCGGCGGTCGCGGTGACGCGACGCAGGAATGGACGGACACTGAAAGCTTCGACGTGATGGAGCCCGCGGCTGACGGCTTCCGTAACTATCTGAAGACAAAGCATTCGGTGAAGACCGAGGAGCTGCTGATCGACCGCGCACAGCTGCTCGGCCTGTCGGCTCCGGAAATGACAGTGCTGCTCGGCGGACTTCGGGTTCTGGGAGCAAACTACAAGGACCAGCCGGAAGGCGTCTTCACCAATCGCAAGGGCCAGCTGACCAACGATTTCTTCGTCAACCTGCTCGACAACGGCACCTTCTGGGAAGTGGTCGATGAGAGCGGCGACGAGGAATTCATCGGTCGCGACCGCGGCGGCAAGCACGAGAAGTGGCGGGCAACGCGGACCGACCTCATCTTCGGTTCGAACAGCCAGCTTCGAGCGACCGCCGAGGTCTATGCCGAGAAAGGCAATGAAGAGAAGTTCGTCCGCGACTTCATCAAGGCCTGGACGAAGGTGATGAATTCGGACCGGTTCGATCTGGTCAGCCGTGGGACGAGGCAGGCTGCCCCCGCACAAGAGCCTGCCTTGGCCAAGTAACGGCGCCGGTCGCTGCGGCGGGCCTCCCCCGCTCCCCTCAAGGGCTCGCCGCAGACGACCGAGTAGTGTTGGGAGGGAAAGCCCAATGCATCGTTCGGAGATCCATCGCCTCGACCCGACGAGGCAATATTGGGTGCCAGCGGTGGTCGCTCCGCACCGGAACTGGTCGGGAGCGCGAGGCTGCCGGTCGGGCGCTCGCTTTCTGGTCGACGGTCAGAGCCTGAAGGCCAGTCGCGACAGCTTCCCGGCGTTCGACAGCCAGCTCACGTGCCTCAAGTGGATCATGAAAAACCGATTTCGGCTTAACCGAACTCTTCCTGACGCTCGGGTTCGGGCAGTCGCGCTCGATCGCTGGCTCTTAGGCCTGGAATAAGGCTGGTCGCGATCTGGCGGAGCGTGTTCGCCAGTAGCTGGAACTCGTCCTCGCGCGGGCTCGAGCGGCGCCAGATCAGGGCGATGCTTCTAAAGCCGTGATCGGACTTGAGCGGCCGCGCATCGACTCGAGTGCCTTCGAGGATGCCGGCATCGATCGCCATTCCCGGCACGAAAGTCAGGCCGAGGCCGTTGTCGACCATCTGGACGAGCGTGTGGAGCGAGGTGCCCATCATGGTCGCTTCGGCGCGAAGCTCGGGCCGGTTGCAGGCGGACAGAGCGTGGTCCTTCAGGCAGTGCCCGTCTTCGAGCATCAGCAGTCGGTCGGCGTTGATCGCTCGGGGCTCGATGATTTCCCCCGGAGGAGCCTCGCCGCGCGGAAAGGCGACGAACAGGCGGTCGTCGAACAAGGCCGCCTTGTCCACGTCTCCGCAGCCGTAGGGCAATGCGAGCAGCACGCAGTCGAGCTGACCGCGGTGAAGGGCGTCGCACGCCGCCTGGCTGGTCTCCTCGCGGAGGAACAGCTTCAGGCTCGGCCATTGCTCGCGAAGGCGCGGAAGCATGGCGGGAAGGAGGAAGGGAGCGATTGTCGGAATGACGCCGAGCCGAAGCTCGCCATGGAGCGGTTTGCCCTCGGCGCGGGCCATGTCTGTCAGTTCCTCGGCCTCTCGAAGGACGCGCAGGGCCTTTTCCGCGATCTTCGATCCGAGCGGAGTGAAGCGGACGACGCGGCGGGTGCGTTCGACGAGGACCACGCCGAGCAGGTTTTCAAGCTCGCGAAGGCCCGCCGACAGGGTTGACTGAGTGACGAAGCAGGCTTCGGCGGCTCGGCCGAAATGGCCGTGCCGGCGGAGGGCGACGAGGTACTGGAGCTGCTTGATCGTGGGCAGGTGAACTATCATCGACAAATCCAATCAATCCAATCGATATAATCGACTTGAACGATTGCCGCCAGCTTCCTAGATGCCGCATCGCAGCACAATTGCGTTGCGGTGCAAAACGTTTCTGGAGGACATGAATGCTGACCGTTGGTGACAAGCTTCCCGCTCTAAAGGTGCCCGTCCAGCAGGGGACGGCGGCCCTTCCCGCAGGCGAGACGCTCGACCTCGGCCAGTCCAACGGCCGCTGGAAGATCATCTTCTACTGGCCAAAGGATTTCACCTTCGTCTGCCCGACCGAGATCCAGGGCTATGGTGAGCTGAAGGGCGACTTCGCCGACCGCGACGCGGACCTGATCGGCGCATCGACCGACACCGACTTCGTCCACTTTGCGTGGCGCAAGTCAGACGAGCGCCTGGCCGCCGCAGACTTCCCGTGGATCGCCGACAACAAGAAGGAACTCGCCGAGGCCCTCGGCATTCTCGCGACGGAGGAGGGCGTCGCTTTCCGCGCGACCTTCATCGTCGACCCCGACAACGTGATCCAGCACATCACGGTCAATGGCCTCAACGTCGGCCGCAACCCGCAGGAGACGCTTCGTATCCTCGACGCGCTGCAGACCGACGAGCTGTGCCCGTGCAACTGGACGCAGGGTGAAGAGGTGTTGCGCCCGGCGGCTTAAGCCCCCTTTCCGCCGCACGTA
>DASSFK010000249.1:0-7330 GCA_035694565.1 Sphingomicrobium sp. | reverse complement strand
CGCCTGGTTCGAAGATACCCGGGTGCCCTTCGCCAATCACATCGAGGCGCTCTATACCCTGTTCCGCAACCCGGCCCGCGTGGACGGCATGTCGATCGATCTGACGATCAGCTTCGGCGTGGAAATCGGCAGCGGCCGTTCACTCACCAACCGCCTGGCGAGCGCGCTCGTCGCAGCCGAGGAAGCGTCGCACGACGGCCTCAAGTGGAAATATTATGATCCGGAGGCACTGGAAGATGCGTCCTGGAAGCTTTCCATGCTCAGCCAACTCGACGACGCCGTCGACAAGGGCGAGGTATGGGTCGCCTATCAGCCGAAGCTTGACCTCAAGTCCCGCAGGATCGTCGGTGCGGAGGCTCTCGCGCGCTGGACGCATCCTGAGAAGGGCCCAATCGCGGCGTCCGAATTCGTTGCCGCGGCCGAGCAACACGACCGCATCGGCAAACTGACCGACTTCATCCTTGAGCAGGCGATTGCCTCGGCAGCGAGCGTCAATCGCAAGCAGCCGGGCTTCGGGATTGCTGTCAACCTTTCGGCGCGACTGCTGAGCGACAAGGGACTGGTGCTTCGCCTTGGGTCAATGCTCGCGCGGCACAAGCTGCCGGCGGAACTGCTGACGCTCGAGCTCACTGAGACCGCCGAACTGGAAAGCAGCGGCCCGGCTCTCGACATGCTCTCGTCGCTCAGGGACCTCGGAGTTACGATTGCCATCGACGATTATGGCACCGGCCTTTCTACCCTCGAATATCTGAAGAAGATCCCGGCCGGCGAAATCAAGATCGACCAGAGCTTCGTGAAGTCGATGCTCGACAACCGAAGCGACCTTGTCATGGTCCAGTCGACCATCACCCTCGCCCACTCCCTCGGCCGCAAGGTCGTTGCCGAGGGCGTCGAGCAACAGACGGTCCTCGACGCGCTTATGGACATGGGCTGCGACGTCGCCCAGGGTTACATCATCGGCCGTCCGATGAGCATCGACAGCCTGGTTCGCCGGCTGTCGTCAGAGCGCCGCTCAAGCGTCGCCTGACCAAGTAATTCCAAACTAGATTCCGATCGAAACTTGGGTGCCTTGTTGCACCCAAGAAACGTGTGCGCGTTAATAAAGGTTAACTCGTTGCTAACCATGTCCGTTAAGGTTAACATCCTCTGCATCTGCCGAATCAAAGTTCGAAGCACAGGGGGTGAATATGAAGAAGCCAACGCAGGCGAAGTGGAGCTTCTGGGGCTGGCTGCTCGGCGGCGGCACCGGCAACACCGGAGCTCAGGGCTAACAGTTAACGGTCGTTTCTGACGGCCGTTTTCTGATTAAATTTCAAGAGCATGAATAAGCGTCCGTGAAATATCGGACGCTTTCGTGCGTCTAGGTTACAGCGGCTCAAGGACTCGATTTTCTGACGCAGCGCGCGCCTCCGCACTGGCTGCCGAACCATTCCGAACCAGGCGAGAGGCGCTAACTTTTCCGAGTCGCTGGAATCGGGTGATTCGCGTCGCTAAGGCGCAGGAATGCTTAGGCAGTCACTCACGACGCTCAGTTTCAAAGCGCCGCGACAAGGCCTCCATGAGGTCACCGGGGACGTGGAATCGTGGGTCCGTGAGCAGGGAATCGATACTGGCCTTCTCACCCTGTTCTGCCGGCACACCTCGGCGTCTCTCGTGATCCAGGAAAATGCCTCGAATGCCGCGCGGCGAGATATCGAGACATACTTCTCGCGGATCGCACCCGAAGAATCGTCGCTCTACACGCACAACGACGAAGGGCCTGACGACATGCCCGCGCATCTGCGGTCCGCCCTGACCGCCACCCAACTAGCGGTCCCCGTGCAGGATGGCCGAATGGCCCTCGGCAGCTGGCAAGGCATCTATCTATTCGAACATCGCCGTGAGCCGTCGTGCCGGCAGGTAGCCCTTCACCTGGTGGGTGAATGAGCCTCGAATCCGTTCGCGAATGGCTCGCGGAACACGCGCCCGACCTGCCCCTGATCGAAGTCGAGGAGTCGACCGCAACCGTCGAGACCGCCGCCAAGGCGCTGGGTGTCGAACCGGGACGGATCGCCAAGACACTGGCCGTACGCGCTGGCGACGAGACGTTCCTGCTGGTGGCTCGCGGCAATGCTCGGCTCGACAACGGCAAGACGAAGAAGGAATTTGGCGCACGGCCAAGAATGCTGGGGGTGGATGAGACCTTCGCACTGACCGGACATCCGGTCGGAGGTGTCTGTCCCTTCGGACTGGCAACCGACCTGCCGATCTATCTGGACGAGTCCCTCAAGGCCTTCGACATAGTCTACCCGGCTGGCGGCTCGCTCAACACGTCCGTTCGAGTCTCGATCGACCGCCTTTTCGAGCTCGTCGGCGATCGCTGGGTCGACCTGACGCGGCTACCGGAGGAAACGAGCGGGACTTAGCTCCTCGGCCGTCACGGCTTCGATCGGCCACGGCGTTCCGACGATCAGGGCTTCGACGATCCTCGCCATGATCGGCGAGGTTTGAAGACCGTAGCCGCCCTGTCCCGCTAGCCAGAAGAAGCCCTTGGCCTGCGGATCGAACCCGACGACGAGATGGCGGTCGGGTGCGAAGGTACGAAGGCCCGCCCAGCGGCTGTGAATCCGGTCGACTTGCATGGTCGTCCGTTGTTCGACGCGGTGCGCCGCAAGCGCGACCTCATACTCTTCGGGCCGGGCGTCACAGGGCTCATCCGGCACTTCGTCCATCGGCGAGGCGAAGAGGCGGCCCGATTCCGGCGCGAAATAGAGATCGTCTCCAACCGTCTTCGCGAAGGGCCAGTCTGACGTTCCAACGCCCGGAGGCGCATCGAACGTGATGATCGTTCGTCGAAGCGGAGTCAGCCCAATCGGCCGGAGGCCCGCGAGCGGCGCGATCGCATCTGCCCAGGCCCCGGCGGCGTTGACGACAATCGGAGCGGAATAGCTTTCGCCGCGATCCGTGCGCACCGTCCAGCCATCGCCCACGCGCTCGACGTCGCAGACGCGGGCGCCGCTGACGATCTCTCCGTCATTGCCGCGGAGCGCTTGGACATGCCCCTGCAGAAGGGCATGGGTATCGAGCCGGATGCCGTTGCGATCGACAAGGCCCGCGATTGCACCGCCTTGGCCAGTTCGAATGACCGGGCACAGGTCGAGGATGCCGCGTTCATCCACCCGTTCCATCACCGCAAATGGCGCAATGGCGGCGTCCAGCTCATCCAAGCTTGCGAGCTCGTCCTCGCGAGCATGGATCAGAATCGCCATGCGATGGCCTAATGGAACGTGAATGAAATCCGGCTGCAGCTCCTCGAAGAAGCTGCGGCTGGCGAGGGTCAACGCCCGGACGTGTGGGTCTCCGAGCGCGTAGTGAAGCATCGTCGCGCTGCGTCCCGACGAATGATAGCCGACCGCCTCTTCCGCCTCGAGGACCGTGACCTTCGCGTGAGGGGAAAGCGCTGAGGCCGCGGACAGGCCCGCTATGCCGCCGCCAATGATCAGGATATCGGTCGAGCTCAACTGGCTGCGCCCGTCAGCCTTTCGCTTACGACCTTGCCGCCCTTTGTCAGGCGGATGCCTTTGACGATTTCGTCGTCATCCGGAAGCACCGGGCGACCCTGCTCCTTGTCCCAGAAAGCGGACAGGAAGTTGAACAGGTTGCGCGAGAACAAGGCCGAAGAATCCGCCGCCAGGCTTCGCGCGAGATTGGAGGCGCCGATAATCGTGACACCGTGCCTCACGACATTCTCGCCGGCGACGCTGCCTTCGACATTGCCGCCCGCATCCGCCGCCAAGTCGACCACCACGCTTCCAGCTCGCATGCTTGCGAGCTGGGAATCGCTGACCAGCCTAGGAGCAGACCGTCCAGGGATCAGAGCAGTCGTGATAACGAGATCCTGCTTGGCGATGTGTCCGGACACCAGCTCGGCCTGCGCCTTCTGATATTCCTCGGACATCTCGGTCGCGTAGCCGCCGGAGCCCTCGCCCTCGATGCCCGCGACATTCTCGACGAAGATGGGCTTCGCACCGAGCGACTGGATCTGCTCCTTGGTCGCGGAACGGACATCCGTCGCGCTGACCTGGGCACCAAGGCGCCGGGCAGTGGCGATCGCCTGAAGCCCCGCGACACCGACGCCCATGACAAACACGCGCGCCGCGCTCACCGTGCCGGCTGCGGTCATCATCATCGGGAAAGCGCGGCCGTAGGTTGCTGCGCCGTCGACAACCGCCTTGTAGCCGGCAAGGTTCGACTGCGAAGAAAGGATGTCCATCGACTGCGCTCGGGTGATGCGCGGCATCCATTCCATCGCCAGGGCTTCGAGACCGGCGGAGGCGTAGCGTTCGATTGCCTCCCTTCGACGCGTGGGATCGAGAGCGCCGACAATAAGAGCGCCCTGCTTCAGCCCGTTCAGCGATTCCGCCTCCGGACCATTGATGCAAAGAACGATGTCCGCGCCATCGAGCGCTTTTTCTCGCGAGCCGATTGTCGCGCCCGCGCCTTCGAAATCGGCATTGGAGATCGAGGCCGCCTCTCCTGCCCCGGCCTCGACCGCCAGTTCCGCGCCGAGACCGATGAACTTCTTCACGGTCTCCGGAGTCGCAGCGACACGGGTTTCACCGGGTGCAGTCTCCCGGACGACGGCGATCTTCATGCCGTTGGCGGCCTAACTGATGATCATGATGACGAGGAAGGCCGTGATCAGGCAGATGATCGCGCCCCACTTGAGCAGCCGGATGAAGCCTTCGTAGTCGCGAACGTGATGCGCAACTTCCTGCGTCGGCGGATTGTCCAGAAGCGGCTCTTCGTGCGCCATATGTCTCCCCTTGAATGATTGGATGCGTTGAGCCGTTCCATATCAAGGGCACTCGCCGCCCCCAACCCCCGAAGTCTTAAGACGGCATTTACTTCTTTTGCGTAGTTTTCGCACTGGAAGACCGATGCGCGAGCAAGAAACCAAATCCCTGCTGGTCGTCGAAGCCGACCCAGCCGAGCGCAGGCTCGTCTCCGCAGTCGCTGCGCGGGCGGGCTGGATTACGGTCGGCGCGGATCGCACGGAAACAGCGGTCGGCCTTCTCGAAGGCCCGCATGGCCGCGAAGTCCAGGCCGCGCTCCTTGCCAATTGGGACGAAGAATCAGGCCCAGCAAGCATTGCCGCCCTTCGCGAACGCCGCCCATCGCTACCGGTTATCGTCGTCGCAGAGGGCGAATCGGTTGCCGCCGCGGTGAAAGCAATGCGCGCCGGCGCAACAGATTTCCTTTCTCGGCCGGTTGCCCCGGAGCGCTTGGTGGAAGCGCTCGCGGCAAATGGCGACCGCCGCAAGCCGGCTGGCGAGCTTATCCCGGTCTCGGAAAAGCTCGCCCCGGCACTTTCGCTCGAGCAGCTGATCGGGTCTTCGCCGGAATATCGCGCTGCCCTCGCCGTGGCCGCCAAGGCCGCGCGCAATCGACTTCCGATCCTGATCATTGGCGAGCCCGGCACAGGCAAGGAAACGGTCGCCCGCGCAATCCATAATGCGAGCCTCCGCTCGCGCGGGCCGTTCGTCATCGTCGATTGCAAGGCGGTTCCGTCGAATGTCGTCGACAGCGAGCTGTTCGGCCATGTGAAGGGGGCTTTTCCGGGCGCGTTCTCCGAGAAATCCGGCCGGATGCTCGAGGCCGACATGGGCACGCTCGTCCTGGACGAGATCGCTGCGCTTCCGCACTCGACTCAGGAGACGCTCGATCGCGTGCTTGCGACCGGCGAAGTCCGCCCCGTCGGCTGCAACGGCAGCTCGTCCATCGACGTCCGCCTGATCGGTACGTCGAGTACGCCGCTTCCCGAGAGCTTCAATCAGATGCTCGGTGAGCGGGTCTGCGTCACGGTGGTCAACCTGCCGCCGCTTCGTGAGCGGAGCGGCGACATCCCCGCCCTCGCCCGGCACCTTCTGCAGCGCTTTGCGGAACAGGAGCTGATTCCGCCGCTTTCGATCGGAAACGACGCTTTGGCGGTCCTGATGCGCTACGGCTGGCCCGGAAACGTCCGGCAGCTGGCGAGCGTGCTGTTCAGAGCGGGTCTCCAGTGTGACCGCGGCGGGCTCACTGCCGAGGATTTTCCGCACATCGCGACCCAATCGCGGTTCACCGGCCGCAAGAGCGATTTCGCTCCGAGCATGAGCGCCCAGTCCAGCGAGGCCGCGTTGAGCGGAGCCGGAGGCGTCACGCTCTTCACCAACGAAGGCCACCTGCGCACGCTCGAGGAGATCGAGGCCGACATTATCCGCCTCGCTATCGGCCACTATCGCGGCCGAATGACGGAAGTCGCCCGCCGCCTGGGAATCGGCCGCTCGACGCTCTACCGCAAGCTCAGCGATATCGGCATCGACACCGCAGCCTGATGCGTTAGCCTCGCCTTGTGCGAGCGCTCCTGATTTCCCTTCTACTGGTAACGGCCTGTTCCAAGCCCGGAGCTGCGGCCGAACATCCTGGCTCGCCTTGTCGAGCGAAGATGTTCGAAGGGAGCCGGTTCACCGTCTGCGATGCCGGCGAAGGCAAGATCGAACTCATCGCCGCCAGCGCGAAGGAGCGGCCGATCCGTCGCCTTGCGGAAGTCGAAGCGAGCCTCGGTGGGAGAGCCGCTCGGGTCGCGTTCGCGATGAACGCCGGAATGTACGACCAGGACGGGCGGCCGATCGGGCTCGCGATCGCCGATGGGAAGCAGAAGCACGCAATCAATCGCCGCAAGGGGGGAGGCAATTTTCACCTCATGCCCAATGGCGTGTTCCAGGTCCAAAACGATGGGACGGCTGAGATTGTCACCAGCGATAAGTGGTCGCCTTCTCCCTCCGTGCGCATCGCAACCCAATCCGGGCCGATGCTCGTCATCAAAGGCAAGATCCACCCGGCCTTCGATCCTGACGGAAGCTCGCGATACATTCGCAATGGTGTGGGTATCAGGCCGAGCGGCCGTCCCGTGTTCGTGATCAGCGACGACGCGGTCTCGCTCGGAAAGTTCGCGCGCTTTTTTCGGGACGAGTTGAAGGTCCGGAACGCTTTGTTCTTCGATGGGGCGGTCAGTGCGCTTTGGGATCCCGCTAACGGACGCCGCGACCTGACGAAGCCGCTTGGACCGATGGTAGTCGTATTCAAGTCGCGATAGAGGCCCGCCTGATGCGGTTCGTTCACCGGATCGGTGCTCGTCAGCGACGGGGGTTATACGCTCTAGCCGAGTTTCGGCGTCAAGGCCTGGTCACGAAGGCCGCGCCAGATGCGCAGCGCCTGGACCGTCTCCGGAACGTCGTGGGCCCGGACGATCTGCACGCCTTGCTCCGCCGCCTTGAACGCGAATGCGATGCTGCCGCCGAGGCGCTCG
>DASSFK010000248.1:0-9207 GCA_035694565.1 Sphingomicrobium sp. | reverse complement strand
GAAGTATTACGCGTTCGATGCCGACTACCTGCTCGAGATGGAGCCCGAGGTCACGCACTTCAGCGTGATCGAAGGCTGACTATTTGCCGCGCTTCTTGCGGTGCTGATCGAAGTCGAGGACCGCCGTCTCGTCGTCGTCGCGGAGCAGGCCGAGCCGTCGCGCAACTTCCTGATAGGCTTCCTCGACTCCGCCGAGGTCCTGGCGGAAGCGGTCCTTGTCGAGCTTCTCGTTCGACTTGATGTCCCAAAGGCGGCATCCGTCGGGGCTGATCTCGTCGGCGAGAATGATTCGGCTGTAGTCGCCGTCCCAGACGCGACCGAACTCGAGCTTGAAGTCGATCAGGCGGATTCCGATCGCGGCGAACATGCCCGACAGGAAGTCGTTCACTCGGATCGCCATGTCGGCGATGTCGTTCATCTCTTCCTGGCTCGCCCATCCAAAGCAGGCGATATGCTCTTCGGAGATCATCGGATCGCCGAGCGCGTCGTCCTTGTAATAATATTCGATGATCGTGCGAGGCAGCTGGGTGCCTTCCTCGATTCCGAGGCGCTTCGTCAGCGAGCCGGCGGCGACGTTGCGGATCACGACCTCGATAGGGACGATTTCGACCTGTCGGATCAGCTGCTCGCGCATGTTCAGGCGGCGGATGAAGTGCGTCGGCACCCCGATCGTCTGCAGAGCGAGGAAGATGTGCTCGGAAATGCGGTTGTTGAGCACGCCCTTGCCGCTGATCGTCCCGCGCTTCTGCGCGTTGAACGCGGTCGCGTCATCCTTGAAATATTGGATGAGCGTGCCGGGCTCGGGACCCTCGTAGAGGATCTTTGCCTTGCCTTCGTAGATCTGGCGGCGCCGGGCCATTGCTGTCGCTTCACTCCATTCGTTGGGGAGCGGCGGCTATAGGCGAGCCGCTCCCCAGCCGCAATCGAGCAGCTCTAGCTGTTACTTTGCCAAGGATTGCTGAAGGCCGCTCACGATGTCGGCCCCCTGGAGCACCTTGATCGAAGAGCCCTTAAGGCCGTCCCCGATCGGCTCCGCGCGCCCGCCGAGGCAGGTTTGCAGGAAGTTCTCGGCGACCGCGTTGAAGGCAATGTTGTTCGCCGGGCGAGCGAAGCCGTGACCCTCATCGGGGAAGAGCACGTAGGTGACCGGGATCCCCTTTGCCTTCATGGATTCGACGATCTGGTCGGATTCCCTCTTGTTGACTCGAGGGTCGTTGGCGCCCTGGCCGATGAGCAGTGGCTTGCTGATCTTGTCGGCATAGGTGAGAGGCGAAACGGATTTCAGCAAGGCTCGTCCGTCTTCCGTCGTCGGGTTGCCCATGCGCTGGTAAAACTGCTGCTTGCCCGACTCCCAATAGGGCGGGATCGTCTGGAGCAGAGTGAACAGGTTGGACGGGCCGACGATATCGACCCCGCAGGCATATTTGTCGGGCGTGAGGGTCACGCCGGCCAGGGTCGCATAGCCGCCATAGCTGCCACCCATGATCGCGACCTTGTCGGAAGTCGTGACGCCATTTGCGATAGCCCAGTCGACGCTGTCGGTGAGGTCGTCCTGCATCTTCTTGCCCCACTGCAGGTTGCCGGCAGAGATGAAGTTCTTTCCAAAGCCGGTCGAGGCGCGAAAGTTGACCTGCAGGACGGCATAGCCGCGGTTCGCGAGCCATTGCGCATAGGGATCGTAGCCGTAACCGTCGCGTCCCCAGGGGCCGCCGTGCACGAACAGGACCAACGGAACCGGGGCGTCCGCCTTGCCGTCGTGGTTTGCATCGGCTTTTGAAGGAAGCGTGAGATAGCTCGGCAGGGTCAGCCCGTCGCGAGCCTTGATCTCGACCGGCCACATCTGGACTAGCGGGGCTCCGACCAGCTCGGGTCGTCCGGTGTAGAGCTTGGAAAGGGACCCCGCCTTGCGATCGAACAGGTACAGGCTCAGCGGCTCGGTGACCTTGTCAGCCGTCACGAGCCACTTATCGTCGGCGTCGGTCCTCGCCTGCACGATCGGCGATGCGCCGAGCTTGTACTTCAGCCAGTCGAGCGTCGCGCCGATGTCCTTGTCGAGGGGGGTCCACTCCGGCTTCAGATACTCAGCCTGAAAAGCCTCGACCTCGAGCGTCTTCGGGTTCGTGAGCGTTCCGCTGATGTCGGCCTTGTCGCTCTCCGCGACCACCTTCGTCTGCCCCGAGGCGACGTCCTGGGCGAGAAGCGCCGCCGTGTTCCGGCCTCGGCTGTCGATCCAGTACAGGATCGAATTGTCGGCGTTGAAGCCGGCGGGCGCAGTCGTCAGTGAGTCTTCGAGGCCGATGCTCGCGAAGGGCTTCGCCTCGATCCTCCCGTTGGTGATCCGATAGTAATCTGTGCCGCCGTCGTCTCGCGACTTGAGCGCCATCCGCAGCTTCAGATCGTTGTCCGGGAGGAAGCCCGCATAGCCGTCGTTCCGTTGTACGAGCGTCAGCTTTCCGGTCTTCAGGCTGAGGCTGTAGACGTCGTGCCACTTCGCATCGCGGTTGTTTACTCCGACGAGGATGCGGTCCTTGTGCCGGTTGGAAATGCCCACGACCTCGGTCCGGGTCTTGGTGAAGGGTGTCAGGGTGGTCTGCTTGCCCGTCGCGACATCGACTCCATAAAGGAGGAAGTTCTCGTCGCCGCCCTTGTCCTGGATGAACAGGATCTGCCTCGAGTCGGGCGACCAGAAGTAGGATCGCACCGGCCGTTCACGCTCGTTGGTGAGTGGCTTGGCATCGTCGATATTGCCGACCGGCGCGACGTAGACGTTCAAGACGCCGTCGCGAGGCGCCGTGTAGCTGATCCATTTCCCGTCCGGGGAAATGCGGCCATTGGCCTTGACCGGATTGCCGAAGAGCTTCGTCCGCTCGATCAGCGGCACGCTGGAGGTATCTTCGGCGATGGCCGGCGCAGTTGCGAGAAATGCGGACGCAAGAAAAGCAAGTTTGACGTTATTACGCATACCTTAGGCCCCCTCATTGGAATGCGCCGGGCGGTGTGCACCTAAGTCATTCGGAAGGCGAGTCTTTCTTCTCGCGCCGAGCGGGTCGAGCGGGGGTTGTGCTCGCGGGCTCTGCTTCGGCCGCCCGGTATCCGGCCTCGCCGAAACTAGAGCGCGGGCGCCACCGGCGGTAGGCCCAGACGCCCAGGGCGGCGAGCACAATCCATGGAAGCAAGGTCGCCAGCGCGATGATTAGAAAGCCCAGTGCGCTCAAGAAGTTGTAGGCGGCGCGTGCAAACGCATCCCTCAATGGAGCGGGTTCATCGAAGCCCGGGATCGTCCTGCCGGATCCGTAGTAGAAAGCCATCGGCGTCTTCGCGAGCGAGTCTTCATCGGCCGCTTTCTGCTCACCCAGGGAACGGATCTGCGAGCGCAGCGAAGCCGCCTCCGAAAGCAGGCGGTCGCGCACGACGCTCGAAAGACCAGACCGCGACAGTTCCCCGTTCACCCGGTCGAGTTCGTCCTGAAGCTCGGCCCGTCCTCGGTTCGCACGTTCTATCGACGAGCCGGCGTCGGCGCCGCTGATTTCCTGATCGACCAGCATGCCTTCGGCATCGGTGATGACTTTCGTCGCGTCCTTGCCGAATGTTCGCGCGATCGCCGGGTCGAGCTTCAATTCGAGAGAAGCGGACACGTCGCGCTCGTTGACCACGCTATAGCGCATGCCCGTGATCCGGCAGCGAGTGACGCCCAGCTTCTCGCACATGATCGCATGGGCTTCCTGCGCAGCGGAAATGCGAGAATTGGGAAGGCGGAACGCGTAACGATAGCTGAAGGCGACGCCAGGAGCGGATGAAACATTGATGTTCGGGCCGCCACCTTGCTGGGCGGCCATGTCGGCGCTTCGGAATTCGGGAGGCGGTGCCGGCTCCATCACGGTAGGAGGTGCGGCCACTCGGGACTGCGGCGGCGGAGCTTCCTGGACGTCGAACGTCTTGAGCGACTGATTGTCCTCTGCGTGCTCGGGTGCGGAGCAGGCTGAAAGAAGGAAAAGCGATGTGAAGATCGTGCGGCGCATACGCGTTCTCCCCTAAGAACCGCCGCTGATGATACATTATTACATGGGCTGCGCAAGTGGACGGGAAGAGGAGCGCGGTGCGTGCTAGGCCGCGCTCCTCAACGACGTATCAAGCGCACTTGATATCCTTTGAACGCTTTCCGGCCTTCGCGAGCCAAGGGGCGTTCCATTCGAAGCGATGTACGGCTGCCATGCTCTTGCCGAGCTCGCGGCCGATCGAACCAAACAGATGGTCGATGCTGGCATTCAGCTGTGAACGCCCGGACTGATACTGACGGTCGAAGATCTCATCGATCATGGTGATCATCCTTTCCTCGTCTTTCTCAGAGCGCGATCGGCATTCCGATGCGGTCGTTTGCTGCGTTGCGGAGCGCCCTTTCGACCAGTTCGAAGCGGTGGTCCGGATCCAGTCCGGCCCAGGCACGATAGGAGTCGCTTGAGCTCCGCGCGTGCGCTGCCGCGGCCTGGTTTGCTGGCCCGTTCTCGAGGAACAGGCGCGGGTCTAGTCCATAAGCCATGTTTACCTCCTCCTTTTTTGCCGCCGCCGGTTCGGGGGCTGGGGAGAGGATCCCATTTGGTCCGGCGGTGGCTTGTGATCTTCCTACATTCTCGGTCGTTTCGGAGCCAATCAAAGCCTCGACAAAGGTCATAAATCCCGCTTATGTAATTGAATGCGACGCCTTCCACCTCTAGCCGCCGTGCGAGCCTTCGAGGCCGCTGCTCGAAACGAGAGCTTTACAGCTGCTGCCACGGAGCTTGGACTGACCCAGGCCGCGGTGTCCTACCAGGTGAAGGCGCTTGAGGAGCGGCTAGGCGCACCGCTGTTCGTCCGGGAACGCGGGCGGGCCCGGCTGACTCCGCTCGGCCACCGGCTGCTGCCGACGCTGAGCCAGGCTTTCGATTCCATCGAGGCGGCGTTTGCGACCCAGCGCGAGGAGGATGAAAGCCTCCTGACGATCACGACGACTCATACGTTCGCAAACACCTGGCTGGCGTGGCGACTAGGCGCCTTTCAGATGGCGCATCCCGAGCTGGCCGTGCGCATGGCGACCAGCAACGACCTCATCGACGTGAAGGCCGGAGACGCGGACGTCGCGATCCGCGCGGGCCCCGGGAACTGGCCGGGCCTCGAATGCCACAAGCTCTTCGAGTCCGAATTCACTCCGATGGCGAGCCCGGAGTGCATCGCCGCCGAGGAGCGGAAGATCGGCCGCAAGCTCCAGCCGTCGGACATGCCCAATGCGCACCTGATCAACCCGGGTGACGACTGGTGGCAACAGTGGTTCTGCGACAACGGAGTCGCCGCCGTCGAGGAGCTTCTCCGGCGGCCGGGCATCCGCCTCGACAACCAGGCCAACGAAGGCCACGCGGCGATGGCGGGGCAGGGCTTCGCACTTCTGACGCCGTTCCTGTGGAAAGGCGATGTCGCGGCTGGACGCCTTGCCATCCCGTTCCCGCAGAGCATTTCCGCTCGCGGCTGGGCCTACTGGCTTTGCCTTCCACCCGAGAGGCGGATGGTTCCTAAGGTCAAGCGCTTCCGCGAATGGCTTCTCGCGGTCATGGAAGAGGCCGGGCGGCCGAACACCGCGGATAACGACACTGCTCCCGCTGCCGTGATGGAAAGCTAGACCTCGCCTTCCTCTACCTGGCCGGGCTTGAGAGCGACCCGGCCCACCGCGCGCTGCCCCTGCCACACTTCGCATTGCACGGCCCTGGTGAATTGACGCGCAGCTTCGAGCGCTGCGGCATCGTCATCCGCCTCGATCCACTCGGCAGCCCAGACCTTTCCTGCCCCGTCGAGGCAGTAGACTCGATAAGACGGCATACCAGCGCCCCCCGCGCACGCGATCATTTATCACTGAATTCAAGGGAAATTCAAACGGATAGAGTGTCGGAAGGACGACGGTTCGAAGGCTTCGTTTGGCGGGTGACGAGCGGCCGTTTGCGTTGCTAAGCGTGGATCATGGATCCGAGCGAATCTACAGTCATCGACACGCCTTTCGACGCGGCGCTTTCCGAGCGCTACCTCGTCTACGCACTGTCCACCATCACGGCGCGATCGCTGCCCGACGTCCGCGATGGGTTGAAGCCGGTTCATCGGCGCCTGCTCTGGGCGATGCGTCTCCTTCGGCTCGATCCCGCCGGCGGCTACAAGAAGAGCGCCCGGGTCGTTGGCGACGTCATCGGTAAGTACCACCCTCACGGCGATCAGAGCGTCTACGATGCCATGGTCCGCCTCGCACAGGATTTCGCGCTCCGCTACCCGCTGGTCGACGGGCAGGGGAACTTCGGCAACATCGACGGCGATAACGCCGCAGCCTACCGCTACACCGAAGCCAAGCTGACGCCGGTCGCCATGGCGCTGATGTCGGGGATCGACGAAGGCGCAGTCGATTTCCGCCCGACCTACAATGGCGAGGAGGAAGAACCCGAAGTCTTCCCCGGCCTGTTCCCGAACCTGCTCGCCAACGGTGCCAGTGGAATTGCCGTCGGCATGGCGACGAGCATCCCGCCGCACAACGTCAGCGAGCTGATCGAGGCTGCCACCCACCTGATCGACGATCCGAAGGCCGAAGATTCGACGCTGATGGACTTCGTTTCCGGGCCCGACTTCCCGACTGGCGGCGTCCTCGTCGACAGCCGCGAAAGCATTGCGCAGGCCTATGCAACCGGCCGCGGCAGCTTTCGCCTCCGTGCCAGCATCTCGGTCGAGAAGGAAAAGGGCGGCGGTTGGCACTTGCTGGTCAGCGAGATCCCGTACGGCGTCCAGAAGGGCAAATTGATCGAGCAGATTGCCGCACTGATCTCCGACAAAAAGCTGCCGATCCTTGCCGACGTGAAGGACGAAAGCGACGATCAGATCCGACTGATCCTCGAGCCGCGCGCCCGCACCGTCGACCCGGACCTGCTGCTCGAAAGCCTGTTCCGCCTGACCGACCTCGAGGTCCGCTTCCCGCTCAACCTCAACGTCCTCGACGCCAACCGCACGCCGCTCGTGATGAGCCTTAAGGAGACGCTAGCCGCCTGGCTGCAGTTCCAGATCGAGGTTCTCGTCCGCAAGTCGCAGGTTCGGATCGGGAAGATCGACGACCGGCTGGAGCTGCTCGACGGCTTCCTGGTCGCCTTTCTGAACCTCGATCGCGTGATTGAGATCATCCGCACCCAAGACGAGCCGAAGCCGATGCTCATGGCCGAGTTCAAGCTCTCCGACCGGCAGGCCGAAGCCATCCTCAACATGCGTCTGCGAAGCTTGCGCAGGCTCGAGGAAATGGAAATCGGCCGGGAGCGCGAGAAGCTGTCCAGGGAGCGCGACGAGCTCCAGAAGCTGATCGAAAGTCCGGCTCGGCAGCGCACGCGCCTCAAGCGCGAGCTCGCCGCCATCAAGGATCAGTTCGGTGACGACCGCCGCACCCGGATCGAGGAGGTCGCGGCAACCCGCGATATCGACTGGTCGGCGATGATCGAGAAGGAGCCGATCACGGTCATTCTGTCGCAGCGTGGCTGGATCCGGGCGATGCGTGGCCATGTCGCTCTCGACGATGCGGAGACGCTGAAATTCCGCGAGGGCGATGGGCTCGACACCATTTTCCATGCGCAGACGACGGATCGGCTGGCGCTGTTTGCCGCCAATGGCCGCGTCTACACGCTTGGCGGCGACAAACTTCCCGGCGGCCGCGGCTTCGGGGAGCCGGTGCGCCTCTCGATCGACCTCGATGCCGAAGTCGAAATCGTGGCCCTGATGGTCGTCCGTCCCGACACCAAGCTTTTGGTCGCCTCAAGCGACGGCAAGGGGTTCCTGACAAGCGGAGAAGCCACGCTCGCCGAAACCCGCAAGGGCAAGCAGCTCGTCAACCTACGCTCGGGAGCACGGGTCGCCATTGTTCGGCGGGTCCCTGAAGGCGCCGATACGATTGGCGTCGTCGGCGAGAACCGGAAGATGATTGTCTTCCCGCTGGGCGAGTTGCCAGAACTTGCTCGCGGGCAGGGCGTCACGCTGCAGCGTTACCGAGATGGCGGACTGTCGGACGCAGTCGCTTTTCGTCTATCGGACGGCCTGAGTTGGGCGCTCGGCGGGGAAAGCGGCAGAATCAGGACCGAAACGGACCTGACTCCATGGCGCGCCGCTCGCGGTGCCGCGGGCCGCATGCCCCCGATCGGATTCCCTCGCTCGAACAGGTTCGACTGACCGACAATAGTGATCAAAGTTAATGCGAATTCCCTCTTGGGCGGATACTCCGAATTAACCTAGCCCGAGTAAACGCATTGGCATGCAGGCTGCTGTCAACCGTCTGCTGGACGCCAGTTCCGTCCGGCAGCGGGAAAAATCCCGTTCAAAGCCGCACTTGGGGACGGCTGATGACGCGGCTTTGCTCGGCGCGTTACCGATTGCCGCAGCCGTTATCGGTAACGCCGAAGATGGGCCCAAAGTCCTCTCGTTCAATGACCGGTTCAAGGACACCGTTGAGCTGTCGACCTGCACGACGCTTAACTGGGACAATGCCGCCTGCCTGAAAGACGGGCCGATTTCCGAAGTCCTTCGGGAATTCTTCGACAAGTCGAGCGCTGCCGGAGAACTGGACTTCCGTGACGGCGAGGGCGTTTCCGCCCGCTATTTCCGGTTGAAGCTGGCGCCGCTGCCAAAGGGCGAGGGCGCAATGCCCCGCTGCCTCCTCAGCCTCGTCGACCGAACGGTCGAGGCCCAGGCCGAGCGGACGCTTCGGGCGGAGATGCTCCGCGACAGTCTTACGGGCCTGCCCAACCGCCTCGCCTTCACCGAGAAGATCGAACAGCTCGACGAGGACGGAACGCGCGACGTCCAGTACGCGGTGCTGGTCGTCGACATGCTCCGCTTCTCGCGCATCAACGAAAGCATGGGCAGCCTTGCTGGCGATGAGTTGCTCATCACCTTTGCCCGTCGCCTGATGTCCGCTCTTCGCGGAGGAGATGTTCTGGCCCGTACTGGCGGCAATGAATTCGGAGTTCTCGTCACCCTTCGGAGGGGCAAGGCGGACGCGCTGGTCGCAGCGGAGCGCATTCAGGAAGTGCTGGCCGCGCCATTCAAGCTGTCCGACCTCGAAATCCGCGTCGAATGCGCGATCGGCCTCGCGCTTATGACCGGCGGACAGGATGCCGAGGAGCTGTTCCGAAACGCCCAATTCGCGGTCAAGCAGGCCAAGCAGGTCGGCAA
>DASSFK010000247.1:0-7547 GCA_035694565.1 Sphingomicrobium sp. | reverse complement strand
CCAGCCGCACTGCTTTCCGCGGTTCTGATCTTCGAGCCAGCGCTGCAGCGGCGCGAAATATTCGAGCATCGGCTTTGCCGACATTTCGCGGCTACCGGTGAACGCCTGAAGCGCATCCGGCCAGGGGTGCGAAGCGCCCATTGCCAACATCTGGTTGAGCCGCTGGCCGACTTCCTTGTTTCCGTAGAAGCTGCAGCGGTGAAGCGGCCCCTTCCAGCCAGACATGTCACAGGCGGCCTTGTAAAACTGGAACTGAAGGATTCTTGCGAGGAAATAGCGCGCGTACGGCGTGTTCCCAGGAATGTGGAACTTGGCGCCCGGATCGAAGTCCTGCTCCGACCGTGCGACCGGAGGAGTGATGCCCTGGTACTCGCGCTTCAGGTCGACCCACGCCTGGTTATAGTTCGCCGGCGTGATGGAGCCGTTGAATACACCCCAGCGCCACTTGTCGACGAGCAGACCGAACGGAAGGAACGCGACCTTGTCCATCGCCTGACGGAGCAACAGGCCGGTGTCCTTGCTGGCGTCCGGAACCTTGTTGCGGTCGAGAAGCCCGATCTGCACCAGATATTCGGGCGTAACCGACAAGGCGATGAAGTCACCGATGGCTTCGTGGAAGCCGTCGTTCGCGCCATTCAGATACAGGTACGGCTGCTGGTTGTAGGCGCGCTGATAGAAGTTGTGTCCAAGCTCGTGATGAATCGTCACGAAGTCGTCAGCGTTGACCTTGGTGCACATCTTGATGCGCAGATCGTCCTTGTTGTCGAGATCCCAGGCCGAGGCATGGCAAACGACTTCGCGGTCGCGCGGACGGGTGATCTGCGAGCGGGTCCAGAAGCTTTCCGGAAGCGGCGCGAAGCCGAGGGACGTGTAAAAGCCCTCTCCGGCCTTCACCATTTTTTCCGGCGTGTACTTTTTCGCTTTGAGCAGGTCTTCGAGGTTGTAGCCGATGTCGCCCGAACCCTTGGGAGCGACGACGTCGTAAATGTTGCCCCACTCCTGGGCCCACATGTTGCCGAGAAGATCGGCGCGGATCGGACCGGTCTTCGGCTGTACGGCGTCGCCGTATTTCTGATTGAGCTTGGCTCGCGTGTAGCAATGCAGCTGGTCGTAGAGCGGCTTGGTCTCCGCCCAGAGGCGGTCGGACATCGCCGCGAATTCCTCGGGCGACATATCGTATTGCGAGCGCCACATCGCGCCCGTGTCGGTGTAACCGAGTTCCTTGGCGCCTTGGTTCGCAATCTCGACCATGCGTGTGTAGTCGCCGCGCATCGGCCGCCCGACGTTCTCGTGCCAGCTTTGCCAGACTTCCTTCAGCTCGTTTGGATTGCGCAACTCGCCCATCAAGGCTTCGGCGTCGTCGCCGGTGATGGTCTTGCCGTTGTGCGTCGCGCGGCCTTTGCCGTAGGTCGACTGCAATCGCGTCGCGATCTCGTTGAGCTGGGCGGCGGCGCCGGGAGTTGACGGCGCCGCGAGGACGAGCGCGCCGCGCAGGATGTTGAGCTTGCGCGCGGTGTCGGGATCAAGGCCAGGGACCCTGGCATATTGCGCGGCCTGCGTGGCGTACTTGACGCCCTTCTCGGTCCCGATGGTTCCGAAATACGCGGCGAGCGCGTCGGTGTCGTCGTTGATGTAGGTTGCGTTTACCCATTGCGCGCGGCCGCCGATGACGCTGAGGTCAAACAAGTCCTTCTCGACGTCGGCGATGAACAGGCGGGCGCCTTCCGGGGTCTGCGGATGCGGAAGACCGTCAGCAGCGGCCGGAGTAGCGGCCGCGGTCGCCGGAATTTCGGCAGCGGGCGCGGTCGAAGACGTGTTGGCGGCGCAGCCTGCCAGCGCGAGCGCGGCAAGCGATACGGATGCGGCTAACTTCATGGAATCAACTCTCCCCTAGCTCGGCTTGGCTCCGAGGCGGTCCGACTGGAACTTGCGAGCCCCATTCGTCAAGCCGTTGTCATTACTCTTCAAACGGCGGCGAGGAATTCGGTGATGGCTTCGCCAAACTGAGGCTTGGTGACCGAGCTCATGTGGGTTCCGGGTACTTCGCGGAAGACGGCGTTGGGGAGCACGTTGGCAAGTTCTTCCGCGGAGCCATTGTCGTCATCCTCGCTCCCGCAAACCACCAAGGTCGGCATGGTGAATGCCTGCAGCCAATCCATGAACGCGTCTTCGAAGCTCTCGAGGAGCTGACCCGCCGAGACTCGGTCGACCTTCTGGCTCTTCATGAACTGGATCGACAGCCAATGCGGATCGCCGCGCTGGACTGTGTCGAACATCTCGATTGCTTCGAGGAAGAAGGTCTTGCGGCGCTTCCAGTTTCGCAACCCCTCCAGGCCCGCTCCACCGAGGATTGTGCGTCGAGGACGTAGCCCTTCGCCAACACCCTCGACCGTGGTTCGAGAGCCGAGCGAGAAGCCGCCAAGATCGAAGTCGGTGAGGTCGAGGTCGGCGACCAGTTCCCGCAGGTCGCGGGCGAGAATCCCCTTTGGGTAGAATTCGACACCGTGGGGCCGGCCGCTGGCACCATGTGCGCGCAGGTCCGGCATGATGACCCGGAAGCCCTCGCCGGCGATGCGGGCCGCATGACCGAACTTGATCCAGTTCATGTTCGCATCGGAGAAAAGTCCATGAAGCAGGACGACTGGCCTGCCCTCGCCCAGTTCATGATAGGCAAGGTCAACACCGTCGGACGCGGTCCAGTGGTGAATCGCGGCTTCCGTCATGCGTGCATTTTCACGAATGCTTGCACGGACTTGGACCCACACCCGGATGCCGACGGAGGAGCAACTTCATAGGCAAGGCGGCATGTCAGCAGCTTTCCTCTTTTGCAACCGGCCGGCCCAGGGATCCCGCCTGTCCGAATGGCCCTATGCCGGGCAGAGCGTTTCCCGATATTCGGGATCTTCAAGCGTTCGTCCCGCCCCGATTGCAACGCAATGCAATGGGGCATCGGCAAGCTTCACGGGCAGCCCGGTCTCGTCTGCAAGAACTCTATCGAGATTGCGCAAAAGGGAGCCGCCGCCCGTCAATGTTATTCCGCGATCGATGATGTCCGCGGCGATCTCGGGCTGGACTTGCTCAAGAGACACAGAGACCGCTTCGACAATCTGAGAAACCGCCTCCTTGAGGGCGTCGACGATCTCCGCCTGCGAAAGGCTCAGCTCGCACGGCCCGCCCTTTGCGACGTCCTGGCCGCGAACATAGCCGATGATGTGAATGCTTTCCGACGTCACCATTGCCGAGCCGATCTCCGTCTTGATGCGCTCTGCCGTGGCCTCCCCGATGACGACATTGTGCTGCCTGCGCACGTAGCTCGCGATCGCATCATCCATCTTGTCACCGCCAATTCTCACGGACGTGCTGTAGTTCAGCCCATTGAGAGAGATAATTCCGATCTCCGTGGTACCGCCACCAACGTCGACGACCATCGATCCCACCGGTTCCTTGACAGGAAGGCCGGCCCCGATTGCGGCGGCCATCGATTCCTCGATGAGCCAGACCTCCCGGCCGCCCGCGTTCAAGGCGGCTGCGCGAATTGCCCGGCGTTCGACGGTCGTCGCGCTTGATGGAACACAGACGACGATCTCGGGTCCATGCGACATCATCGAGTGAACGCCGCCACCCGCCTTGTGGATGAAATGCTTGATCATCTCCTCGGCAATTTCCAGGTCCCCGATCACGCCATCGGTCAGCGGACGAAAGGTCTGTATGTTGTCGGGTGTCTTGCCGATCAGGATCTTCGCTTCGGAGCCGACCGCTCTTAAGTGTTGAACTCCATCCGCGGTCTCGATCGCGACCACGGACGGCTCGTCGACGACAATCCCCTCGCCGGGAACGTACACAAGGGTGTTCGCCGTGCCCAAATCCATTGCGATGTCCCTGGTTGGCTGCGCCGACCCGAAGAAACTGAAACCCATCATTGGAAGCTCCAACCTAAGACCCGGGCAATCAGCACCCGTATGCGCGAGTGGAAGCGGCCCGCATCCCACCCCCAAGCCCCCGGACGCGGACCGTTCCTTCCCACGGGGCCATACCCGACGCAGTTGCCGAGCGACGGGGGGTCGCGGCCATCCGCAGGCCGTGCAAGCCGGAAGCCGCTAGGGGGACGAGCATCCAGCCGCGGTCCAAGACTGCCCGTTGGGACAGGATTCCCAAATTGCTCAGGACCTTAGAAGGGGCTCAGGGGAACCCTGACCCTGGTTCGTCCGTCGCAAATAGACGTCGCAATATCGTCAGGACCGGCGAGCCTTCCGCCTGATTGGCTCGTCGCGTCACTCGAACTTTGTCTCCGAACCGGATTGCGAAGACAGTCATTGGCGAGCGGCCATTTAGCGATTGCCACCCGCCAGCCGCCATGCGAGGTCCAGCCCGGTCGGCTGGCTGAGTCTTGCCAGCGACGCGTGCGGCTTCGGGGGACGCTGTACATGAAATCAGGGATGAGCGGCCGCCGCGGGCGTCCGCGATGATCTTCAATTCGCTGACCTTCCTGGTCTTCTTCGCGCTCGTGCTGGCGATGCACAACGCGCCCTTCTTCAGCTGGCACCAGAAGAAGAAGAACCTGCTGGTCGCGTCGTACCTGTTCTACGCCGCCTGGAACCCCCCGTTCGTGATCCTCTTGTGGGTTTCGACCGTTGTCGACTGGTGGGCTGCGCAGTGGATGGTACGGGCCAAGCAGGAGCGCACTCGCAAGGCGTGGATGATCATCTCGGTCGTCGTGAACATCGGGATGCTCGGCTACTTCAAATACGGCGGCTTCCTGCTCCAGAACTTCGTCGAGCTGGCCGCTTCCCTGGGCGTCACGTACCAGCCGCCGAAGTGGGGCATCGTCCTTCCCGTCGGCATCAGCTTCTACACTTTTGCGACCCTGTCCTACACGCTCGACGTCTACCTTCGGCGGGCCAAGCCGGCCCAGCATTTCCTCGACTACGCCTTGTTCGTGACCTTCTTCCCGCACCTCGTCGCGGGCCCGATCATGCGGCCCACGGAGCTTGTTCCGCAGTTCTCCAACACTCGGCAAGCGACCGCGCACCAGCTCTTCTTCGGCCTGTCGCTGATGATCCTCGGCCTGTTCCAGAAGGTAGTGCTCGCCGACGGCTTCCTCGCTCCGGTCGTGGAGAAGGTCTACGACGCCCACGAGGGCGTCCCGATGATGTTGGACGCCTGGGTCGCGACGCTCGCCTTCAGCGGTCAGATCTTCTGCGACTTCGCCGGCTATTCGACGACTGCGATCGGGGTGGCGATGTGCCTCGGCTTTGCCATGCCGGACAACTTCCGCTTCCCCTACGCTGCGGTCGGCTTTTCCGACTTCTGGCGGCGGTGGCATATCACCTTGTCGAGTTGGCTCCGCGACTATCTCTACATTCCGCTGGGCGGAAATCGGCACGGACAGGCGAGAACCTACACAGCGCTCATGGGAACCATGTTGCTGGGCGGCCTTTGGCACGGCGCCGCTTGGACCTTCGTCGTCTGGGGCGGGCTGCACGGGACCTACCTGGCAGTCGAGCGCTGGCTGAAATCACGCTTTGCGGGCTGGACACCGGGACCGATGGCCTTCGTCGGCCTCGGCCTTCTCACCTACGTGCTCGTAAACATCACCTGGGTCTTCTTCCGAGCAAAGACTTTCGGTGGCGCGGCGTCGATGCTTCAATCCATGGCCGGCCTTGCCGAGAAGCCCATTCCGATGATCGCGCTGCTCCCGATGATCTATGCGATGGTGATCGTCGCCGGAATCGTCGGAACGCACTGGTGGATGCGCGGCAAGACGCTCGAGATCGCGGTCGAACGAACGCCGGCCTGGCTGGTCGGTGGGCTGCTCTCGATCATGGCTGTGGCGGTCGTTGCAGAGCAGGGGAAAGGCAGTGCCTTTATCTACTTCCAGTTCTGAACGGAGCGACCCCGCTCCTCGCGGTGTCGTCCAGAAGGAAGGAGCGCTTCCCGCAGGGCTGAGGCTTACCGCATCCGACCGCCCCGGTCAGGCCCAGCCGGTCCCGACCCGCGACATTCCGTCGCAGCCGTGGGGCAAGATCATGGCGGCGGTTGCGGTCGCGCTGCTTGTCGGTGTTTCCGCGCTCGAGGTGAATGCGCGCGAGAGCATCGGTCTTCATGCAGGTGACCTAGACAATAGCGAGGTAAGCTGGACGAACGAGAAGAACCGAGCCGCAGGCGCGCCGGCGGCGATCGTGGGCGACTCTCGAATCCTGTTCGACACGGATCTCGACCGGTTTGAAGCGCTGACCGGAGTTCGGCCGATCCAGCTCGCCATCCACGGGACGAGCGCTCTAACGCTCCTTGAGAACATGGCCGACGACCCGGATTTCAAGGGCGTGCTGATCGTCGGACTGGCGGATACGATGTTCTTTCAGCCGTTCGATGGCTACGGTGGTTACGTTCACAAGTTCGATGAGTACCGAGCGCCGTATAAGGTCGCGTCGAACGCGATCGATCACGTCCTCCAGCGCAGGTTCGCCTTCCTCGATTCCAATTATCGGTTGAGCGTCGCCGCACACCGGCTCGATCCGGACTTCCGTCCCGGCGTCGAGGGTCCGATGGATGACATCTGGAAATTGCAGGAAGTCGGCGAGCATCGCCAGACATGGATGTGGGATCGCGTCGAATATGATTCCGCCTGGCGGGCGCGGACTCGCTGGGCCTGGAAGGGATTCAAGGAGAAATTCCCCTACACTCCGCAGCTGATTGCGAAGGGACAGGCGAGGGCGAAGGCCGCCGTCGACAAGATCCGCTCTCGCGGCGGAGATGTCGTTTTCATCAGGCCGCCGTCGGCGCCCGAGCTTCGAGTGAACGAGGAAGCGCAGGTTCCGAAGGCAAAGGGCTGGGACGTTCTCCTAAAGAATACCCGCAGCGTCGGTGTCCACATCGACGACCTCCCAGCGGCGCAAGGGCTGACCTTGCCGGAATGGTCGCACCTTAGCCGACGCTGCGCGACGGTGTTCACTGACATTTACGTGAGGAGGCTCACCGAGCTTGCGCCACGATTCAAGTTGCGCCCCGATGCTCCGCTCCCGCTGACCAGGGCGGACTGCGTCGGTCCAGCCTAGCCGGGAAAGCTCCCGGTCGCGTCGACCCATTTGTCGACGAGCGCCTGATAGTCACCGGTTCGCATTTCTTTGAGGCCCTCGGTGTTGAGCCAGGCACGGTGAATGCTCTCGGCGCCAAAGTGGTGTTTGGGCTTGAACCGTGAGGGATCATCGAAGGTGGCGACGGTCAGATCCATGTTCTCGCTCCCTTCTTTGAACTGAAAGCCGAACGAGGTGCCGCAGTCGCGGCAGTAGGATCGCTTGGCAATCGGGGAGCTGTCGTACCAGTCGGGCTCCTGATCCCAGGTCACGTCCGCCTGCCTCACATTCTTGAAAGCGATGGAAATCGAACCGGTCGAACGCTGGCACATGCGGCAGTGGCAGAGATAGGCGTCGTCGTCGGTGATCTTCGCCGTGTACCGAACCCGTCCGCACGCGCAGCCGCCGGTCATTTCGTCAGCCATTCATCCTCTCCCTTGGAGCGGCGCCATTTGCGCGGCTAAGGGACGGCAT
>DASSFK010000246.1:0-7056 GCA_035694565.1 Sphingomicrobium sp. | reverse complement strand
GCTGGAAGGCGGTCGAGGACTTCGTCACGCCCGGCGCCGCCCAAACTGCATCGAACTAGCCTTTCGGCCGTTGTGGCGTCGTGAGCGCGGGTAGAATTCGCATCGGGATCGGCGGCTGGACGTACGAGCCGTGGCGCGGCCTATTCTATCCGCCCGGCCTGCCACAGAAGCGCGAGCTGGAATATGCCTCGCGGCAACTGACCGCGATCGAGATCAACGCGACCTTCTACTCGCGCCAGAGCCCCAAGAGCTGGGCTGCGTGGGCTGCGGCGGTGCCCGACGGATTCCAATTCGCGATCAAGGCCTCGCGCTACTGCGTAACCCGACCCAGACTCGCGGACGCAGGCGAAGGAATCGGCAATTTCTATGCGCAGGGCCTGTCGGCACTTGGGTCGAAGCTGGGCCCGACCCTGTGGATGCTCGCCAGGTTCAGAAAGTTCGACCGGGAGGACATTGCCGGCTTCCTGAAGCTGCTCCCGTCCGAGGCGGATGGCCTGAAATTGCGTCACGCCATCGAGCCTCGCCACAAGAGCTTTCTTGACGAGGCTTTCTTCGACCTTTGCCGCGAGCATGACGTCGCGGTCGTCTACGGCGACGACGATGAATTCCCGTGCATCGATGCAGACACGGCGAGCTTTCGTTACGCCCGCCTTCAGCGAATGAACGAGGACGTCGAGACCGGCTACCCTGGGACGGCTCTGGACGGTTTCGCGGAACAGGCAAAGGGATGGGCATCCAAGGGCGATGCCTACATCTTCATGATCAATGGAGCGAAGGTCCGGGCACCCGCCGCGGCGTTGGCGCTTCAAGAGCGGCTTGGCATCGAGGCAGCGGCTTCCTAACACGCGCAGATGCGCACTGATGAGCAGCCGGTCCGGATCAGCCTCTTCGCACCGAATGGCCGGATGGGCCGAGCGATCGCCGCTGCGGCGGCGGACAATCCCGAATTCGAGATCGCCGAGGATAACGGCGACGTGATCGTGGACTTCTCCGCCCCGTCGGCGCTTCAGGCGAGCCTCGACCGGGCCGTGGCCGCGGGCATTCCGATCCTGATCGGCACGACCGGGCTCGACGACTTCGCAAGCCGGCGGATCGAGACGGCGGCGAAGGAAATCGCAGTCCTTCGCGCCGCTAACACGTCGCTCGGCGTCGCGCTGCTCTCCGACCTTGTCGAGCGGGCGGCGAGCGTGCTGGGGCCGGATTGGGACATTGAAATCCTGGAAATGCATCACCGACTGAAGGCTGACGCGCCTTCGGGGACCGCGCTTGCGCTCGGTGACGCAGCGGCTCGCGGACGCGGATCGAAAATGAAGGCGGAACGCGGCCGGGACGGTACCAGCCTGAAGCGGGAGGAAGGCTCGATCGGCTTCGCGTCGCTGCGCGGCGGAACCGTCGCCGGAGATCATGACGTGGTTTTCGCAGGCCCCGAAGAGCGACTCATCCTGTCGCATCGCGCGGAGAACCGGATGATCTTTGCGCGGGGAGCCCTCGCCGCGGCGAAATTCCTCGCCGGTCAGCCGGCCGGCAATTACACGATGCGCGACGTGGTCGGAGCCGGCGCAGCTTGAGCGAGGCTGCGGGGGCCTCTCCTTCATCTCAGGGGCTCGTCCGAAGGCTCGGCCTGTTCGACGCGACCATGCTGGTCATGGGCGGAATCATCGGCTCGGGCATCTTCGTCACGCCCGCCGAGGTCGCGCGACACGTCCACAGCCAGCCACTGATCGTCGGCGCCTGGCTGCTCGGCGGGCTCATCGCGCTCGCCGGAGCGCTGGTTTACGCCGAGCTCGCCGCGAGGCGGCCGGAGGTCGGCGGCCAATATGCCTACCTGCGTGACGCCTACGGTCAAACACCTGCATTCCTGTACGGATGGTCGCTTCTGCTGGTGATCCAGTCGGGCGGCATGGCCGCAGTGGCGATTACCTTTGCGCGCTATTTCAACGAGCTGACCGCTCTCCCCATCTCGGACGGTTTCGTGGCCGTCGCAACGCTTACTCTGCTGACGATCATCAACTGCCTTGGAGTACGTTCGGGGAGCAACACGCAGAACCTGCTCATGATCCTGAAGATCGGGGCGATCTTGGTGCTCGTCTTTGCCGGTGTCTGGTTTGCACCGTCATCAGCGTTGCCGGCACAATCGCAACCGGCGGAATCCGGGTCGATGCTCGCCGGACTTGGAGCAGCCATGACCGCCGTAATGTTCTCCTATGGTGGCTGGCAGACGTCGAGCTTCGTTGCCGGCGAAATGCGCAATCCGCAGCACGATCTCGCACGCGGACTGCTGCTGGGGGTTGCCGGCGTGATCATCCTCTACACCGCGGTCGCCTTCATTTGCGTCCAGTCTCTTGGTCCTCAGGCGCTCGCGCAATCCAAGACGCCCGCAAGCGATGTTATGCGCCTCGCGCTGGGTGACAAAGGCGCTGCTTTCATCGCTTTGGGCATCGCCATTTCTGCGCTCGGTTTCCTGAGCCAGGGCATGCTCACGGCGCCACGCGTCTACTTCGCGATGGCAGAGGACGGAGTCTTCTTCCGAGCGCTTACCAAAGTGAACGAGCAGACCCGGGTGCCTGTGCTTGCGATTGTCCTGCAGGGCGTTGCGGCCGCCGTGATCGCCTTGTCCGGCACCTATGGCCAGATCCTCGCCTATGTCGTTTCGGTCGACTTCCTCTTCTTCGGCCTGACCGGAGCGGCGCTGTTCATTTTCCGGTCGAGCGACCCCCATGCGCCGGGGTTCAAGGCTCCGGGTCACCCGGTCACGACCGGGATTTTCGTATTCGCCTGTTTCGCGATCGTCGTCGCGACCGTGGCGAACAACCTCGTCAACAGTCTGATCGGCTACGCGATCCTGCTCCTGGGAATTCCGGCCTGCCGCTACTGGCAGGGTAAGAATCGGACGGCCGAATGACCGATCGGATCATGCAGTCAGACTACATGCACTGGGCGAAATTCAAGCCGCCGGTCCGGTATCCGCTGACGTCCAGCGAGGTTCCTCACTTCCGCATGGACCGGCTGCCGATCGACGTCGAGGACCTCGACATGGATGGCGCTAGCCACCCGCGTTACGCGCCGCTCCGGGAGGCCATCGGCAAGCGCTACGGCTTTCCGACCGGATGGGTCGTCGCCGCGGACGGAACGTCGATGGCGAATTTCCTGGCGATGGCAGCACTGATCACGCCCGGCGACGAGGTTTTGATCGAACACCCGACGTACGAGCCGCTGGTTGGTGCCGCGAGCTTCCTTGGCGGGCGAATCAAGCGGTTCGATCGGAAGGCCGAGGAGGAGTTCAGAATCGATCCTGCGGCCGTCTTCGCCGCAACGAGCGAGCGAACCCGGCTGATCGTCCTGACCAATCTCCACAATCCAAGTGGAGCGCTCGTCGACGATGACGTGCTCGGCGAACTCGGCGCAATGGCGGCCGAACGGAAGGCTCGCATTCTCATCGACGAGGTCTATCTCGATTCCGCGGTTCCTCCCCGGCGAAGCGCGGCTCACCTTGGGCCCGAGTTCGCAATCACGAACGGCCTTACCAAGGTCTACGGCCTGAGTGGACTTCGCTGCGGCTGGATTGTCGCGGATCCGAATCTCGCCGAGCGCATGTGGCGGCTGAACGACTTGTTCGGCGTCAACCAGGCTCATCAGGCCGAGCGCCTTGCCTGCATCGCCTTTGATCACCTCGACGAAATCAACGGCGGAAACCCCCAGATGCTTGCTCGCAACCGCACGATCTGGAACCAATTCGTCGCTGACCGCGACGACCTCGAATGCATGGTCGCTAAGCACGGGATCACCGTCTTTCCGCGCTGGAGAGGCGGCGACACCGAGCAACTCGCGACACTCCTTCGAGAGCGATACGACACCGCGGTCGTGCCGGGCCGCTGGTTCGAGATGCCGGACCGATTCCGGGTAGGTCTGGGACTTTCGACCGATATAATTGAGGAAGGCCTGGATCGCCTCGGCCGAGCCCTGGACGACATGAATTGAGACGGGAACAGGTTTTCGAGTTCTTCCGCAGGCTGGCGGAAGACAATCCGGCGCCGACCACCGAGCTCGAGTATGAGAATCCCTACACTTTGCTCGTCGCCGTCGTGCTCTCCGCACAGGCAACCGACGCCGGCGTGAACATCGCCACCCGGCCCTTGTTCGAGCGAGTGAAAACGCCGGAGCAGATGGTCGCTCTGGGCGAGGCGAAAGTCCGCGACGCAATCAAGACGATCGGGCTGTTCAACACCAAGGCGAGGAACGTCATCGCCTTGTCGGAAGCGCTGATCCGCGATCACGGGAGCAAGGTCCCGGGGACGCGCGAAGAGCTGGAGAAGCTTCCGGGCGTCGGTCGCAAGACGGCCAACGTCGTCCTCAACACGGCCTTCCATCAGGAGACCTTCGCGGTCGACACGCACATCTTCCGTGTCTGCAACCGAACGGGTCTCGCACCGGGCAAGGATGTCCTCAAAGTCGAATTGAAGCTGGAGAAAGTCGTGCCCGAGCCGT
Source organism: Sphingomicrobium sp. (assembly GCA_035694565.1). GTDB lineage: Bacteria > Pseudomonadota > Alphaproteobacteria > Sphingomonadales > Sphingomonadaceae > Sphingomicrobium. Next base: position 2,571 of record DASSFK010000246.1, on the reverse strand, counting down.
TCCGGCTGAATGCCCACCACTGGCTGATCCTGCATGGGCGCTACATCTGCAAGGCGCGCAAGCCGGAATGCTGGCGCTGCCCGGTGATCGACCTCTGCCGCTACAAGCCGAAGACTCCGCCGCCTGGGACTAGGCCCAGCGCCGCTCGAACCGCGAGCCCAAGGTCGTCAGCAGCTCGTACTGCGAGAGCCCGGAAGCCTCGGCCGCCGTCCTGAGGTCGTAATCGATCTCGATCCACTCGCCCTCGCCTAAGCCTGGCGCCGCATCGCAGCGCACTGCGATCAGGTCCATCGACACCCGGCCAAGCACCGGCAGCGCGAACTCGCCCGCGAATGCGGTCCCCTTCGAAGAGAAGCCGCGGAGATAGCCGTCGGCATATCCGACATTCAGGATCGCGGCCTCGACATCAACGTCGGCAATGAAAGTCGCGCCATAGCCGCAGCTCTCTCCGGCGCGGATCGTCCTTCGCTGTACGACCTGCGCCTCGACATGCACGACCTGCCGGATTTCGCCTTTTGCCTCGTGGCGCGGAATGCCGCCGTACAGCGCCAGTCCAGGCCGAACGAGGTCGAAGCAGTAGTCGCGACCGAGATAGATTCCGGCCGAATTTGCAAGGCTGTAGCGCTTTGCCGGAACCGCGGCGGCGACCTCCCGGAAGCGCTGAAGCTGCTTCGCATTGAGCTCGTTTTCCTCGTCGGCGCATGCGAGATGGCTGTGCAGCGTTTCGATCGCGAGGCCATCGGCCACGGCGATCTCGTCCGGACGAAGGCCGAGCCGGTTCATCCCCGTGTCGATCATCACGTCGCAGGCGCGGTCCGGAGCGATTTCCCTCCAGCGGGCGACCTGCTCGACACTGTTCAGCACCGGCCGCGCCCTGGCGCCGAGCGCGGCTTCGGCATCTTCTGGTCCCACCCCGTGAAGCACCGCGACGCTCGCGTCTTGCGGAACAGGCCCAAGCTCGTCCGCCTCCGCCCAGATTGACACGAAGAAGTCTCGACAACCCGCCTCGGCAAGCACGTTCAGCGCCTCGCGAGCACCGAGCCCGTAGGCATTCGCCTTGATCGCCGCACCCGCGGGGACACCGGCATGCTCGGCGAGCGTGCGCCAATTGTGGGCGAGTGAAACCTTGTCGATATTCAGTCGAAGTGGACGGTGCATCCGGCGGCGATAGTGCCGTCAGTTCGACGCGTCGAGCGGCGCTTCCGCGAGCTCCGCCTTATGCGCCGCGGCCAGTTCCTCCATCGAGGTGAACCGGAAATCGAAACGCGGCACCGGGTCGGGGACTTTCGTCGCTCCGCCGCCCGACTTGTCATGGCGGCGATCGATCCAGGCCGAAGCCATGCCCAGCCGGTTCGCGGGCACATGGTCATGAAACAGGCTCTGGGCGACGTGGAGCAGGTCGTTCTTGCCAAGTCCGTCGTCGCCGATGCGGCTGAGCAGAAATTCGAAGTTCCGGAGGTCTGGCTTGTAGGAGCCGATCTCCTCGGCGGTGAAGATCCGGTCGAACTCGACGCCAAGCCGCTCATTGCTCCGAGCGAAGCTGGCTCGGTCCACGTTCGACAGGATGATCAGCCTGAAATGGCGCTTGAGGTACTGGAGCGCCTCACGAGTGTCCGGGAATGCTGGCCAATCGCCGACCGATTGCCCGAAGGCGCGCGCGGCCTCCGCATCCGCGGGCAGTCCGAAGCGCTCGACCAGCCGAGAGTGGACCCGCTCAAGCAGCTCCGAATAAGGCATGCCCGGATGCGCCTCTTCTACCTCGTGCTCGGCATTTCCATAGGCTTCGAGCAAATGGTCGTGAGAGGCGCCGGCTGCGGCCCGCAAAGGTTCCAGCGCATTTGCAAGGCCAGTCTCCCAGTCGATGAGCGTGCCATAGCAGTCGAAGCTCAGCGCCTTGAATTGAGAAAGCCGCATGCTTTGTCTCCTCGCGGCGCAACTACGTCGATCGCCGTTGCCGGACAAGGCGAAGGGCGCCCCGGGGAGGCCGGGACGCCCTTCTTGGAGAGCTCGTTGAATCAGCGGCTGGCAGTGACCGCGATGACGGCACCGCGCTTGGCGGTTGCAAGCAGAGCCTCGCGCTTGGCACCTGCATTCTCGACCGCCTCCTTGCGACACGCGCGGGCCTTGTTCTGGCCGACGAGGTCGACGTCCGACGGGTCGCCGCAAACTTGGCGGGCAGCTTGAGCCAGGCGGTGGTCGAGAGTGCGCTGTCCGCTCTCACTCGACAGGTCGAGGTCGGCAGTCTGGACATAGCTGACATAGGTCTGAGGAGCTGCAGGAGTCTCGGCGAAAGCAGGTGCCGCCTTGATCGCACCAGCCGTAATCAGAGCCGACACCAGAGCGATTGCATATGGGTTCTTCATGGTCGCTACCCCTTTGAATTTTCAGGGCCGAAATTTCGGCGCGACCTCCCAATTAGTCTCAGAAACTGGTTCGTGTAAGCAACGATTTCGTGATAAGGTTCTGCAAAATTGCAGAACGGAAGGAGCGCCTTTAGGCGCTAGAATTGCCGCCGATGCTGGATTGGAACGACCTCAAATATTTTCTCGCCGTGGCTCGTGACGGGAGCAC
>DASSFK010000245.1:0-4369 GCA_035694565.1 Sphingomicrobium sp. | reverse complement strand
GACCAGCCGGTTGTAGATGCTGATGACGAGCACCAGCAGCAGCACGATGGCCGCAAGGACGACCCAGCCCACAATGCCCATGTGATTTGCCCCCTGTAGCTTCGAGGGGCGAACATACGGATTTACGGCAGTTCCGGCTAGAAGGCGGAAAGCCCCGTGATCGCTCGGCCGAGGATCAGCGCGTGGACGTCGTGCGTGCCCTCGTACGTATTGACCGTTTCCAGGTTCGCAGCGTGGCGCATTACCTGGAACTCGGCGCTGATCCCGTTGCCGCCGTGCATGTCGCGAGCGGTCCGGGCAATGTCGAGCGCCTTGCCGCAGTTGTTGCGCTTCAGAAGACTGATCGTCTCGGGGATCAATGTACCTTCCTCGAGCCGGCGGCCGACGCGAAGCGCGGCCTGCAAGCCGAGCGTGATCTCGGTCACCATGTTCGCCAGTTTCAGCTGGACGAGCTGGTTGGAGGCGAGGGGTCTGCCGAACTGCTTCCGGTCCAGCGTGTACTGGCGTGCGGCGGCGTAGCAGGCCTCGGCGGCGCCCATCGAGCCCCAGCCAATCCCGTAACGGGCGCGGTTGAGGCAACCGAACGGACCTTTCAGGCCTTCCACATTGGGGAGGAGCGCATCCTCGCCAACCTCGACATTGTCCATGACGATCTCACCAGTGATCGAGGCGCGAAGCGAAAGCTTCTCCTTGATCTTGGGCGCGCTTAGCCCCGGCATGCCCTTTTCGAGCACGAAGCCGCGAATCTTGCCGCCATGCGCATCCGACTTGGCCCAGACGACGAATACGTCGGCGATCGGCGAGTTGGTGATCCACATCTTGGTGCCGGTGATGCGGTAGCCATTCGCAATCTTCTCTGCGCGGGTGCGCATGCTTCCCGGGTCGGAGCCCGAGTCCGGCTCGGTCAGGCCGAAGCAGCCCACAAACTCGCCGCGGGCGAGCTTCGGCAAATACTTGCGGCGCTGCTCTTCGGAGCCGTAGGCAAAGATCGGATACATCACGAGGCTCGATTGAACCGAGCAGGCCGAACGGTAACCGCTGTCGACGCGTTCGACCGCGCGGGCGATCAGGCCGTAGCTGACATAGCCCAGGCCCGCTCCGCCATATTCATCCGGCACGGTCGCCCCAAGGAGACCGAGCTCGCCCATCTCGCTCATGATCTCGCGGTCGAAGCGCTCGTCCATGTAGGCGCTGGTCACACGCGGCTGCAGGTTCTTCTGGGCGTAATTCTCGGCCGTGTCTCGGACGAGCCGCTCCTCCTCGGTCAGTTGATGCTCGAGGTCATAGGGGTCCGCCCAGTCGAACGGCAGAATGGCGGGCTCGGGGTGGTGAGCGTCCGCCTTGAGTGAAGTAGCCACGGTGACAGGTCCCTGCGATGAGAAGTTCGCGGGCCTCTTACCTTTGTCAGTCGTCCTTCACCACCCCACTGCTGCTCCCGCCGGCAAAGCTTTGCTTCAGAGTGAAGCCAAAGCTGATGTGCCGATTGCGCTCACGGAACTCGCGAACCACGTCGTCCGGTGTCGCCCGGTTCGGGAAGAAGAGGAGCCGCTCGCGATTGCCGCTGGTGTCGAAGGAATTGTCCACGTTGAAGCTGATCGCCGTCCGGGCAGTCGGGCGATATTCAATGAAAGCAGTGCCATAGGGGCCGCCGTTGAAATTCGTATCGAACTCGTCCGTCCGGTAGAAGGTGAAGCGCTGATTGTCGTTGACGTGAAAGCCGTAGGACCATTTCCCGACGTCGCGGCGAACATCGAGGTCCCACTGCCAGGCCGGAAAGAAGCCGCTGAACTTGCGCGGATCGCCCGAAATCGGATCGTCGACACGGCTTCGCTGAAGAGTTGCCTCGAACTTCACTCGAAGTCCGTTCCATAGCTTCGTCAACGGCGCATCGACTGTCAGCGTCGCGAAGGCGCGCTTGCCGGTCCCAATATTGCCGGGAGCATCGAAGCAGGTTTCGGGATCAAGCGGGTCATCCGGATCGCAAATGAGGATGCGATCCTGCAACATGCTGATGAGGTCGTAGCCAAGGTCGAGCTTCACCAGGCCGTCGCCAAGGATCGGATGCTCCGCCATCGCCCGAAACTCCCAGGTCCGCTGCGGCTGGAGATTCTCGTTGCCGGCGTTGACCCGGTCGGTCGACAGCTCGGCGACGCTGATGAAGTCGTAGAAGTCGAGCTGCGCAACGACACGGCGGATCGAGAAGCGGGTGTGCCACTTTCCGCCAGGTTTCCAGTCTATCGCGAGATTCGGCTTGATGAACTTCAGCGTTCGGTCCGCGCTCGTGTCGCCGCTGACCGTGAGGTGCGAGAATTCGTAGTTCACGCCGCCGTCTATCCGCAGATCATTCGAAAGATTCCGGCCGAGACTGAAATAAACCTCGCCCCGTTTCTCCTTTACCTTTGCATCGTCGAGGGGAAGATCGATGCGGACCTGGTTTCCGTCTTCGTCGAACTCGAAGAGGTCGACCGTGCTGTCGAGGGTGTTGAGAGCGGCCTCGGCGCCGGCTTCAAACGAGAAGCCGCCGAGATTGCCGTGGGTCCAGGTCAATCGGCCGATCGTCTCGTTTCGATCGGCTTTCACTGTCTGGTCGAACCCGCCGACCACCGCTCCACCTTCGTCGATCAGGCCGTCGCGTTGGAGGTAAGTGTCCTGATCGTCGCGTTTCCGGCGCGTAGCGAGGGCGACCAATTTGATCGCGCCGCCTGCCAGCGGCTGGGTGACGTCACCCCCGATCTCGATGACCGGATCCCGGTACTTCTGGAAGAGATTGTCGTCATGCTGCGGACCGTCCGCGGGGCTTACGCGATTGCGCTGCGTTAGGTCGAAGCGGCTTGGCTGCCAGCGTAGGTTGATCCGATAGGCCTCCGATGAGCCCTTCTCGAGCGCCCAGCTGCCGGCAAGGAAGGGATCGCGGTTGAAGTAGCTGTTGTGCTTGCGGCGAAACTCGACCGGCTCTCCGGTGAGTTCGTCCGTCAGCGTGTCGGTGCCTTCCTCCAGCTGCTTGTTCCTGCCCGTTCCGGCAGACAGGTTGAACGTATTCTGGCCAGTGCGGATCAGTGCCGAACCCTGGATGTCGGTGTTGATGTAGCCAGAATAGCGCCGCATCGTCGCGGCCGTGACGTTGCCGTCGATACCCGATTGAGCCGACAGGATGACGTTTAGGACCTGGCTCTTGCCGGCATAGTCCGACCCGAAGAGGTCTCCGGGACCGACTTCGACCCGAATGACGCGCTGCGCGGGTATGCGCGCCAGCGTGTTCTCGAGGGTCTCGGCCTTGGAGCTTGGTCGCGCACCATTGAAAACGACGTTGCCTGCCGTTCCAGAAAATCCGCGAACGTCGACCGCGCCCAGGTCATTCTGGGTCGCTCCAAGATCGAGCTGGAAGCCGGGAACCCGCCGGGCGATGTCGAGCGCCGTTCTCGGGGCGAATTGGGTGAAATATGCCGCTTGGTAGGTCGTAACACGCGAATTGGACTGGCCGTTCGCGTTCGCGGCGGTCGTCTGAGGATCGCTCGGGCTCGGTGTCTGCGCGATTGCCACACCAGGTGTCGCCAACGCCGTTGCTGCAATACTTCCAAGCAAAAAGGCTCGAGCCATCCGGATCCCCCATTCGTTACGGGGGCGGCTAGGGCAGGGGACCGGGCCCGGCGACGCGGGTTCGATCAATCGACAAACGGTTCGACAAGTGCCGCTGGTGCGAGCACCATTGGCTGAGCGGCGGGGCGCAAGGTGGGCCTTTGACATGCCGGCCGCTTCCCACGCGCCTGTCAAAGGCGGCGCGGGACGACCGTCAATTCTTCGTCAAAAGTGACTTTGCGTTGTTGAGCCAGGCCTCGCGCGAAATTGGCGGAAAGCCCGCTTTTAGCCGTTCCGAGTTCAGCGCGATGCGAACGCGCTCGTCGGCCGCCGCCAGGCGCGGATCGTCCTTCAAAGCCGCAAGCAACGGATTGTTGAGCAGGGAGATAGGCGGAACGAGGTTGAGGTTTAAAGGCGAGCGCCTGGACAGTTCGTCGATCTTCCGCGCCGCTCGATCTTTCCGGCCAGACAGAGCGTCGATGGTCGCCTCGTTCATCGTTCGAATGGCGCCGCCGAGGCCGGCCTTCGGCAATTGGGACGTGTTCTTCGCGAATATCTGAAGGAGACGATCGGCTTCAGCGGTTCGTCTCGCCTGACGAAGGGCGACGATGAGCTCCGGAACGGCCACGGTATCGATGTCCAGTTGCCCGCGTTGTATCGCCGGCTTCGACTGGTCGTAGATCTCGACGAGGTCGCGGGCGTGCCCCATCAGCAGCAGGAGCCTTGCCGAGCCCCAGAAGTTCGCGCGGTCCCAGAAATCCGGCCCCAATGCCTTCGCCTCGGCAACGAACCG
>DASSFK010000244.1:0-3668 GCA_035694565.1 Sphingomicrobium sp. | reverse complement strand
GCGTTCCTCGCGCGCACGGCGAGTGAAGAATGCGGCGTCGGATTCCATACGCCCCCCAGCTTCGACAGCTCAGGCTAATTAGACGCTCAAAAGATGGACATAGGATGAATTTTCGATGCGACCTCAGGGGTTTCACCGACGATGACGTCATTCCGCCAGACCCGATTTTCAAAAAGCTGTCAGCATACAGCAAGGTCGGGTCTGCGATGCCGAACGCGAAATGTCCGGCAGGATTCATCAATTCCAGCGCGCAATGCGTTTCTGTGGCGGTCCGATGGAAGAAGCGCTGAGAATTTTACGCGGCGAAGCCGACCTTTGCCGGCGGCTTGCGGCGGCGATCCATGATCGCGACGTGATCGAAGAGCTGCTCGAGGCCGCGGACGATGCCGAAAGCAAGATCGCCAGGTTGAGCCAGGACAGGTCGGCGGAGCTGACCGTCCACTAGGCGGGCGAAGCGGCCTTTTCGGATTCCTGCTTCAATTTTCCAAGCATCATCCGCCAGTTCTTCTCGAACTCGGCGATGGTCTCGTGCGGCGGCTCGTCCGCGTCCTCGTGTATGGCCTGCGTCAAAGTGACATCGGTCTGGTCGCCTTTCGGCTCCAGCACGATCGAGACCAGATTGTAGTTTTCAGGCTTGTCGGGCTTTCCCGACATCGGACTGAAATGGGTGAAGGCGAGTTTCCTCTCGGGATCGAACGTCTCGACCTCTCCCTTGTCTTCGAAGGGCTTGCCCTTCCATTCGCCCTTGAAGCTGATTGGATGGCCCTCCTTCCAGTCGGTCCGGACGTCGGCGCCCATGAACATGAGCCCGGTCTTCTCGGTCGCGGTCCGCCAGACTTTGGAAGGCGAGGCGTCGACGATCTCGCTGACGCAGATCAGGCTCTTGAAATCACCCATCGCGATACTCCTTTGGGAGCTCAACCGCCGCAACAGGAGGTGGTTGCGACGAAGGCGGCTCGCGAGGACAAGAGGACCCGAGCCGCCTTCTACTGGGAGCAACGAAACAGGGGGAGCTTGTTGCACCAAATTTGCGCCCGCCCGGATAGAGCGACTGTCCGGTTCGACACCGGGCGCTGGATTGCAAAACTCGTTTCGGCGGAGCGGGTTCCGAAAATTGATCTGAGCGAAATGCCGGCGAACAAACGGCCCGGCAAGGGACCACCGAACCGGGCCGCGAACACCTTGGGGTGAGACCCGCCGCCGAAAGGCCTAGCCGAGCTCTTTGGGAGCGGCGAGTCTCGAAAGACGTTTTACAGGGCGCCCGGCACGGAAGTGACGTTACCGAAAGTTATCCGAGTTACGGACCCCGGTCCCGATGCGGGACCGGACCTGGCTCGAACGCGGTGTCGCAAACCAAGCGAAACATGGAATATTATATGGGTGAGTTCGCCGGGGTTCGCGGCCGGCGGTCTTTCTTCAGCGCCGCGCGTTCCTCGCGCGTTGCTTCGAGATCTCCAATTCGCCGCGAGGCGACCCACAAGGCGACCAAAGTGAACGGCGGGACCACGTAGAGCGAGAAGATGCCGGTCGAGAGGCTTCCCGTGACCACCGCAACCTTGCCCGCCGTGTACGGCCCAAGGGCCAGCCCCACCATGGACGTGCCAAGGACGTAGGTCGCTCCCGCCGTTCCGCGCATCCGTGGCAACACCAGGTCCTGGAGCGTCGCGATCGCGGCGCCGACCCAGAGCGCGCTGCAGAGGCCGACGTACGGCGCGACGATGTAGAAGCCGGCGAGGCTGCTGGTCGTGAACAGGAAGAACACGGCCGGGGCGGGAAGAATGATCGCGGCCATGTTGACGTAGAGGCGCCCGGCCGGATGGCGGCGGCGGAGCGCGTCGCTGACGATGCCGCCGAGGATGACCCCGACCGCCGATGCCGCCGCGGCGCTCCAGCCGAAAATGGTCGAGACCTCTTCGGCGGCGCTCCGTCCCTGCATGATCAATGCCGCGTCCGTCGGGCCGGTGTAAAAGGTCCGAAGGACGTAGGGCGGGATCCAGAAGGCGACCGCGTACGTCATGAAGCTGATACTTCCGAAGGCAATGACCAGCATCACGGCCGCCGGAGTACCCCAGAGGAGCTTGTGAGTTGCCGGGTCGCGTCTCTTCAGCGACTGGGTCCAGCTGAACACGGCGTAGATGCCGGTCCACCATGCGATCCACTGCGGCCAGTCGCCGGTCAGCGAACCCAGCGCGAACGCGCCTAGCAGGGAGGACACGAGAACGGCGAGGTTGGGAACCAGCGCGCCTTGCATCCTGGCGGCGCTGAGGAGCGTCAGCGGCGGAAGGATCGCAGCGAGTTCGCGGCCGAATTCCCTCCAGGCATTCGGGCGGACGATGTCGGAAGGGTGCCCATCGATCGCTCCTCGCAGAGGCTCTTTCAGGTTCCAGATCCAGGCCGCGAGCAGAAGGCCGGGCAAGCCGACCGCGAGGAATGCGGCTTGCCAGGGGGCGAGGCCGAGCGGCGCGCTCGCGGCGTCCGGGAAGTTGCGCGCCCAGGCCGCGAGGATGAAGCCGCCGATCGGAAGCGCGATTCCGCCGCCGATGTAGAGCCCGCTCGAATAGATGGACAAGGCGGTGGCGCGGCGTTCCTTCGGGAAATAGTCGGCGATCATCGAATAGGCGGCAGGCGAGGCGCTCGCCTCTCCGATGCCGACGCCGACGCGGGCCGCGGCGAGGACCCCGTAGCTTTGGGCGAAGCCGGACAGGGCCGTCATCGACGACCAGAGCGCGAGGCCGATGGCCATCAGCCGTCCGCGGTACCAGCTGTCGGCCAGGCGGCCGAGCGGAATGCCGAAGAGCGAATAGAAGACTGCGAAGGCGGTGCCGTAGAGGAAGCCGATCTGCGCATCGTCGAGCTTCAGGTCGGCCTTGATGCTCTCCGCGAGGATGGAGACGATCTGGCGGTCGATGAAGTTGAAGACATAGACGATGACGAACAGGGCCAGCGCGTACCAGGCGTAGGCGGAAACGCGCGGTCGCGCGGCGGTCGGCTCTTCGGTCACGCTCGCGCTCTCCCTCCCGAACTCGACAAAGTTGCCGGAGCGGAACAGAAACGCAAGATGCGCTTACTTCGAACGAGGGAGACGGCGATGTTGCGTTCGAGTGTCTTGTGTCTGGCTCTTGCGGGATGCGTCGGTCCGAACATGCCGCCCGATGCGCCCGTGGAGTCGGCGAACCTGGTTTCCAGCAGCGGCGCGGTGATCGGAACGGTGCGTGTGTTCAGCGAGCCGACGGGGGTCACCCTGCGAATCGATGCGAACGGGCTTCCGCCCGGAGTTCACGGGGTGCATGTCCACTCGGTCGCACGGTGCGATGCCCCGGACTTCAAGAGCGCCGGCGCGCACTGGAACCCGACGACGAAGCAGCATGGGCACCAGAACCCGAGCGGCTTCCACCTGGGCGATCTCGGCAATCTGGGAGTAGGGGCGGACGGCAGGCTCGTCGCAGGGCTGTTGATTCCCGGCGCTCGGCTGACCGGAAGCGATTACGGCAACGGGCCGGTCATGCACGATTATGACGGCGTGTCGCTCGTCATCCACGCCAAGGCGGACGATGAGAAGACGGACCCGAGCGGAAACAGCGGCGACCGGATCGCCTGCGCACTGCTATAGGAGCGGCCATGGCCAAGAAGAACAAGCTTCCGAAGCGCATCGCGGGCGTGAAGATCCC
>DASSFK010000243.1:0-2164 GCA_035694565.1 Sphingomicrobium sp. | reverse complement strand
GCTTGATGGTCCGGAAAGCGGGACCTAAAGCGGCACCTCCACATCGGCCTCAGGCGGAGCCTAAATGCTTGCATCCTTCCGCCGACTGTCAAAATCGACCGTCGGTACTTCCATCATGGTCATCATCCTCGTCCTGATCCTCGTCGGATTTGCGATGGGGGACATCCAGAGCGTGATTTCGGGTGGCGGATTCCGCGGAAGCAGCGACACGCTGGTGAAGATCGGATCAGAGCGCATCACGGAGCGCGAAATGAGCCGCGCCATGGAGCGCCGCCTGTCGCAGGTCCGGCAACAAAACCCCGGAGCCGATTATTCCTCTCTCGCCGCGGACTTCGAACCACTGTTGAGCGCTCTTATCGATGCCAAGACGGTCGAGGCCTTTGCCAACAAGTTCGGATTCACCCTTTCGAAGCGGCTGGTGGACGCGCAAATCGCCAACCTTCCGGCAGCCAAGGGCATCGCCGGCAAGTTCTCCGAGCAGTCCTACGCGAACTTCCTCCGAGAGCAGCGGATGACCGACGAGGAAGTCCGGATGATTGTCGGCAGCGGCCTGCTCCAGCAGCTTCTGGTCGCTCCGGTCGTCGTCAACGCACGCGCCCCGGTTGGGATGGCGACTCCCTACGCGTCCATTCTCCTCGAAGGCCGTTCGGGGGAGATCGCCTTCGTCCCGACAGCGGCGTTCCGCGCCGGCCTGAGCCCGACAGCCGCCGACATCGACCGTTTCTATTCGACGAACCAGCGCCGCTACATGGTTCCAGAACAGCGCGTGCTCCGGATCGCCAAGATCGGGCCGGAACAGGCTGCGAACGTGCAGCCGAGCGACAAGGAAATCGCCGACTATTATAAGGCGAACAGCGCGACCTACGCGTCCAGGGAAATCCGGGTCATTTCACAGGCCGTGGTACCGGACCAGGCTGCCGGCAACGCAATCGTTCAGCGCGTCCGCAGCGGCCAGTCTTTCGCCGTCGCCGCCGCACCCGCGGGCTTTTCCGCGGAAGATGTTTCGGTCGGACCGCAGACCCGCGAGCAGTTCATTGCCGCCGCCGGCGAAAAAGTGGCCAGCGCCGCCTTCGCCGCAGCTGAAGGCGCAACGATCGGGCCCATCCAGTCGCCGAACGGCTGGAACGTCGTGAAGATCGACAAGATCAACCGCGAGGGCGGCAAGTCCCTTGAGGCCGCGCGCGCCGAGATCGTCGAGAAGCTCGTCGGCGACAAGCGGAAGGAAGCAATCGAGGCGATCGTCGACAAGGTCCAGGACTCACTCGACGGCGGCGCGAGCTTCCCCGAAGCCGCGGCGGCCGGGAGGCTGACCCCGATCGAAACGCCTGCGATCACCGGAAACGGCAGCTCGCCAACCAACCCCGCCTATAAATTCCCCGCCGATCTGGCCCCTGCGCTGAAATCCGGCTTCGAGCTCGGCGAAGGCGACGAGCCCGTCGTCGATTCGCTCCCCAACAATGCCGGCTATGTGCTGGTGGCACCGGCCCGCATCATTGCTTCCGCGCCGGCCCCGCTCGCGAGCATTCGCGATAAAGTCACTCAGGACTGGATTGCCGAGCAGTCCTCCCAGCGTGCCAGGCAGCTGGCCCAATCGATCGTGGCCAAGGCCGGCAGCGGTCCTCTGGCCGATGCGGCGAAGGGCGCTCCGGTGCCGGTCAGGGTCGAGCCGGTAAACGTTCGCCGAATCCAGCTCAGCCAGTTCCAGGGCCAGATCCCGCCAGCGCTTCAAATGATGTTCAGCCTCGGCCAGGGTAAATTGCGGATGGTCGGCGGAAGCCAGGGCGAAGGCTTCTACGTCGTGAAGGTCAACAAGATCATTCCGGGCAATGCCCTGAACCAGCCCGGACTGATCTCGCGAACCCAGACCGACATGCAGGAATCCCTGTCTCAGGAATATGGCGCCCAGTTCGTGAATGCCCTGAAGCAGGCGGTCAGCGTGAAACGCAATGAAAAGGCGATTGGGGCAGCGAAAGCCCGGCTTACCAGCGCCGGCAGCTAAGCGGACAGCATCGCTTGACGGGCTGCAGTTTGTTGCCTACACGTTCCCTGTCTGTTCTAGGGGATGGCCGTCGCGATGCTCACCGCCAAGCAACACGAACTACTCCTTTTCATCAACAAGCGCCTGAACGAATCCGGCGTGTCGCCCAGCTTCGATGAGATGCGG
>DASSFK010000242.1:0-2977 GCA_035694565.1 Sphingomicrobium sp. | reverse complement strand
CACCAGCCTGGCCATTGCCGGCGGGCTGTTCGTCTTCAATGAGCGCGTGGTCGTCAACGCCAACCGGCAGGTCACGGCGTGGAGCGACAACGACTACAAGCCGGTCCCGCCCGATACGGGAAACCTCAGCAACGTCTGGCTGCTCAGCGGCAACGACCTGATTCAGGCGCGGCATGTCGGCGGCCGCGGCAAGACCTTCCACGTCGAGGATCTCACCATCTACGACCGCGAGGGCGGCGAACTTCAGCAGATCATCAAGGCCGAACGCGCCGATCCGCAGGGGAATGCGTGGAAGCTCGGCAAGGTCAGCATCTACAATTCGTCGATGAGCATGGTTCGGCATCTTCCGGAGCTGACCGCCCTCGAGGGCGTGCAGCCTGAGCAGCTGACTATTGCAAAGGTCGATCCCGACCAGCTCGATTTCTGGACCCTGAAGGCGCGTATCGCACAGCTGGAACGCGCCGGACGGCCGACCGACGAAGCCAAGGCGGGGTTATGGCACAAGGTCTCCGGTCCGCTTTCGACGCTTCTCATGCCCCTTCTCGCGGCAACCGCTGCATTCGGGCTGGCAAGGTCGGGACAGGTCCTGCTTCGCGCCTGCATCGGCATGGCTTTGGGCTTCGCCTACTTCGTGGCGGACAATTTCAGCATCGCCATGGGCAATGTCGGAGCCTATCCGCCGTTCCTCGCGGCATGGGCCCCATTCATGCTGTTTCTCCTCGTCGGCGAAGCGGTACTCATCCGGTCCGAAGAATAGGCGAGCGTCCTCCGGCGAGGAAAGCAAAGGCTCGCTTGGCGCGTCTTTTAGCGCGCGCCTGACTTCCAGCTGCTGGCCGCAAGCCGGCTGACGAGCGGCGAAAGGCCGCGATGGCTGGAATCGTGGTAGACGGAATCGCCGTCGAGCGCCTTGCACAACCGCCGGTGCGCTTCGCCAAGCGCATGGTACGGAAGGCCCGGAAGCAGGTGGTGAAGCGCGTGGTAGCGCAGCCCGACCGGCGCCCAGAAAATCGGCAGGGTCGCCGGTGGCGGAACGTTCACGCTGTCGAGGAACTGGGCGGTGACCGTCATCGGTCCGCCGTCATTCTCCCAAAGATGCGCGACCAGGGTGCGCACCTGGTTGAGAAACATGGTCCCGGACGCGACGCCGAGGAAGATCAGGAAGGCGCGGAGAGGGATGATCCCGAGCGCGGTCGAGGCCAGCAATGCAATCGCCCAGATGCTGCAGGCGATCTCCATCGCCAGCCACTGGCGGCGGAACTCGCCCTCCGGCTGCGGGCGGCGGAACTGCGGGTTGATCTGAAGCCCCGAATATTTGGCGACGACCGTGTCCCGCAGCGTCGGCGAAAACAGCGACAGCGGCGCCAGGATTCCGAAGCGGATGAGCAGTCCGACCGGAGCCAGAACGGCTGCAATCAGGAAGACGGGAAGAGTCCAGGGCTTCATCAGCGCCAGCGGAAGGTACTCGGGGTCGTCGAGGGTACCATAGTAGCGCTTGGCGTGATGCTGGTTGTGGACACCTTCATACATGAACGACGGCACGAGCAGCGGAATGCCGATGATCAGGTTCCAGACCATTCGGAAACCCGGAACGGCGTTCGGCTTGATGTGAGTCAGCTCGTGGATGAAGCTTCCAGCGCGGTAGAGCGCGATGACCGAAACGATTCCGGCCACGATCGCAACCGCGGTCGAGCCGGCGAAGATTGCTGCGAACAACCCGGCATAGCCGAGCGCCGCCGAGGCGATCATGTCAGCCCAATAGATCGACGGCCTCGCAAGGTTGAGGTCGCGGGTCAGGTCGGCTGCTGCCTTGAGCATCGCCTTGTCGTCGCTCGCAGGCGCGCTCGCGGCCTTGCCCGGCGCGGGGACGTCGCGGCTTCGCTGCAGCTCCAGGGTGTTCGATCCGGCCATGATTTGAGTGCCTCTGCAAAGAGATAGTGGCGCGAACATGGCGGTTGAAGGGCTACGGCTGGCGCTACTCGCGACAAGCGGCTAGCCCTCGCCCATGAATTCCGTCCCGCTCACGATCGAGCCAGTCGAGCTCGTCAAGAACGGCCGCAAGGCTTTCGTCGACTTCGCCTGGGAGGTCTACAAGGACGACCCTGCATGGGTTCCACCGCTCAAGGACGAAGTTCACGGACTGCTGAACCCCAAGAAGAACCCGTGGTTCGAGCATGCCCGGGCCCAATATTGGCTGGCGTTTCGCGGGGACAAAGTCGTCGGACGAATCAGCGCTCAGGTCGACGATCTGGTCCTCGAGCACATGGGCGCCGGAACCGGCCAATGGGGCATGTTCGAGGCGCTCGATGCCGAGGCCGCCTCGAGCCTGATCTCCACCGCCGAGACCTGGCTCCGTCAGCAGGGCATGAAGCGCGCTCTTGGCCCTTTCAGCCTGTCGATCTGGGATGAGCCGGGTCTCGAGATCGAAGGCTTCGATGAACCGCCGACCGCGATGATGGGCCACCACCGACCGGAATATCAGGCCTGGGTCGAGGCGGCCGGCTATCAAAAGGCGAAGGACCTCGTCACCTATGCGCTCGACATCAGCAACTGGCATGATCCGCTGATCGCGCGACTGATTGCCGCAGGGGAGCGCAATCCTAAGATTCGGATCCGCCTCATCGACAAATCGAGGTTCGATGAGGAAGCGCGGCTGATCCTCAATCTGTTGAACGACGCCTGGTCGAACAATTGGGGTTACGTCCCCCTGACCGAGTCCGAGATCGCCTATGCCGGGAAGAAACTGAAGCCGATCATCTTCAAGGAACTGGTCCGGGTCGCGGAGGTGGACGGCGAGCCGGTCGCGTTCATGCTCACCATCCCCGACATCAACGAATTACTGAAGGACCTCGACGGGGAGCTGTTGCCGTTCAACTGGATCAAGCTTTTGTGGCGCCTGCGCAGTCCTCGGACCCGGCGCCTTAGAGTCCCGCTGATGGGCGTGGCCAAGAAGCTGCACGGCTCCCGCCTGGCCAGCCAG
>DASSFK010000241.1:0-3542 GCA_035694565.1 Sphingomicrobium sp. | reverse complement strand
GGCGGGGCGACGCATAGGGGAAAGATCGTGGCGACGGACGAGACCGGGCAGGACCCAAAGCTTCCACCAGACGCAAGGCTAGAATCGCTCGAAAAGCGGCTCGGTCGCCTGCAGGAAGAGGAAGCGAAGCGAACGCACGTGGTACAGCCTGACCCTAATTATAGGATCGGGCAGCAGGTGCTAGGGCATCTCGTCGGTGCCCCCGCGGGAGGGTTCTTGATCGGGCTTGGTCTGGACGCTTTGTTCGGCACCCGGCCCGTGTTCATGTTGCTGCTGCTGTTCTTCGGATTCGGCGTCGGCATCAGGAACGTCATGCGAATTTCGAAGACACCTCCGGGCGGCAATTCCGGAGCTGGATCGTAAGAAGGTAAGAGCGACGTGGCCGAAGCAGGCAAGATCGACCCGATGCACCAGTTCACGGTGGAACCCATCGTTCCACTGCACATCGGCGGTTACGACATCAGCTTCACGAACAGCTCGCTGTGGCTGTTCATTGCCCTCGCCCTGATCTGGGGCTTCTTCCTGCTGGGCTCGAAGCGCGAGCTCGTCCCGGGCCGTTGGCAGATGGCTGCCGAAGGGGTGACCGGCTTCGTCGACAATATGGTCAAGGTGAACATCGGGTCCGAGGGCAAGAAGTTCATGCCCTATATCTTCTCGCTGTTCGTTTTCATCCTGACGGCGAACTTCCTGGGCCTGTTCCCGCTCGCCATCGTCCCTGGGCTGCACCAGTTCACGACGACCAGCCATTTCAGCATCACCGGCGTCCTTGCCGTGGTCAGCTTCTCGATCGTGTTGATCGTCGGGTTCTGGCGGCACAAGCTGCACTTCTTCTCGCTGTTCGTGCCGCACGGCACGCCCGTGGTGATGGTCCCGCTCATCTTCCTGGTTGAACTATTGTCCTTCATGGTGCGCCCGTTCAGCCTAGGTCTCCGACTGTTCGTGGCGATGATCGCCGGCCACATCCTGATGGAAGTGTTCGGAAGCTTCATCGTCAGCAGCACCAGTGCATTCATCGCTGATCCGTTCAGCGGCGGGGGCCTGATGGGACTGTTGGTCGGGCTTCTGAGCTTCGTGTTCATCATCTTCGTGACGCTGCTGGAGCTGCTCGTCTGCGCCATCCAGGCTTATGTCTTCGCACTGTTGACCACGCTGTACCTCAACGACGCAATCAACCTTCACTAGAGTTCAGGGCAAAGGAGTTTCACATGGATTTCGCTTCCGCACAGGTCATCGGTGCTGGTCTGGCCGCAATCGGCGTTGGCGCCGCCGCGATCGGCGTGGGCAACGTTTTCGGCTCGTTCCTCGAGAGCGCGCTTCGCAACCCGGCAGCGGCCGACGGCCAGCAGGGCCGCCTGTTCATCGGCTTCGCCGCGGCCGAGCTTCTGGGCCTGATCGCGTTCGCGGTCGCGATGATCATCCTCTACGCGCGTTAATCTGACACGCTGCCGGGCCTTCGGGCCCGGTTAGACCGGGACGGCAGATGCCTCAGATCGTACAACTTCCGCTGATCTTCTTCTCGCAGCTGTTCTGGCTCGCGGTGGTGTTCGGCATCATCTACTTCGTCATCGCGAAGGGCATGGTTCCGAAAATCCAAGGTGTGGTCGACGACCGCGACCGCAAGATCGCAGACGACCTCGCGGCCGCCCAGAAGGCGCGCGAGCAGGCGGAAGCTTCGGAAGAAGTCTATCGCCAACGCATCGAGGCAGGCCGCGGCGAGGCTCTGAAGGTCGCTCAGGAGGCCAAGAACAAGGCCGCTCTGGACACCGAGAAGAAGCTCAAGGTGGTCGACGAGAAGATCGGGAAGAAGGTCGCCGAAGCGCAATCCAAAATTCGCGAGGCAGCCGACAAGGCCCGTCGCGAGCTGGAGCTGGTGGCCGCCGAGGCAGCCAGCGAACTCGTTTCCAAGCTCACCGGTCAAAAGGTCACCGTCGCCGACGCAGCGCCGGCAGTGAAGGCGGTGCTCCATGGGTAATTCTGTCGCGACGGTCGAGCACAGCGCTGCTCCAGCGGCTGAGCATGGCGGCGAAGGCGGGCTGTTCGGAGCACCCTTTTTCATCTCGCTGGCGATGGTCGTCATCATCGTCGGTCTCATCTGGAAGAAGGTTCCGGATGCGATCGGCAAGGCGCTCGACAGCAAGATCGACGTGATCCGAGAGCAGCTCGCCGAGGCGGAAACGCTTCGCAAGGACGCCGAAGCGCTGAAGGCCGAATATGAGAAGAAGGCGAAGGCCGCCGACAAGGAAGCCGCTTCCATCGTCGAGCGGGCAAATCAAGAAGCCGACGCGATCGTCGCCCAGGCAAAAGTGAATGCTGAGGCCCTGGTGGAGCGCCGCCAGCGGATAGCCGAGGACAAGATCGCTGCCGAGGAGCGCTCGGCGGTCGAGAAGCTCCGGGCGACAGCCGCGGACGCGGCTCGCGAGGCGGCTGCCCGCATCATTCGTGAGCGCGTCGATGCGAAGGCCGACGAGGTCCTGGTCGGCGACGCCATCCGAAACCTCGGGGACCGCTAGGGCTCCCTGCCCTTGCCGCAGACGTCGCGGCATGGCACTCGCAATCACCTTGGGCGGTTAGCTCAGTTGGTAGAGCATCTCGTTTACACCGAGAGGGTCGGCGGTTCGAGCCCGTCACCGCCCACCATTCAATCAGCAGCGAGACCAACTTCCCCCAGGTAACGGCGCATTGCCGAGCTCGCGCCCTGCGATGAACATTCGCCGCTTGGGATTGCTCAACTCGAGCTAGACGCCTTGAGGGATCTCGCCGCCTCCTGAGAAGGGCTCGAGGAATGAACCGATTGGAGTCGCCTTCCATCCACCCGTGGCGACGAAGCCGCGGTTGAGGAACGCGCGCTTGCCGTAAGCAAGCGGGCCGCCCTCGGGGCCGTCGACCCGTCCGCCGGCGGCGAGGAGAACGGCATGACCGGCCGCCGTGTCCCATTCGCTGGTTGGGGACAGGCGCGGGTAGATGTCGGCGCGGCCTTCGGCGACGATGCAGAATTTCAGCGATGAGCCGATCGCGACGTAGTCGCACTCCCGTGCTGCCTCGCAGAGGTAATCCGCCGTGGGTTGATTGAAATGCGACTTCGAAGCGACCGCGACGAGTTGCTCGCCGGGAACACGGGTCTTGATCGGTATTCGTCCGCCGAGCTCTTCGAGCCAGGCGCCCTCGCCCACCAGCCCGCCGTGAAGCCGCTTCGTAGCAGGAGCGAAGACGGCTCCCACGCGCGGTATTCCATCGACGATCAGGCCGATATTGACCGTGTAATCGTCACCACCGCGAACGAATTCCTTCGTGCCGTCGAGTGGATCGACGAGGAAGTAGGTGTCGCCGTGCGCAGGAATACGACCGGCCGCGACTTCCTCTTCGGCAATGACCGGAACGCCCGGCGCGGCCTTCGCAAGGGCGGCGAGAATGACCAGTTCGGCCGCTCGGTCAGCTTCGGTGACCGGCGATGAATCCTGCTTGTGTTCGACCTCGTAGCCGCGTCGGACGACCTCGAGGATCGCCTCGCCGGCTTCGCGAGCGGCTACTGCAATGTCTTCGAG
>DASSFK010000240.1:0-5921 GCA_035694565.1 Sphingomicrobium sp. | reverse complement strand
GCCTGGCTCGCGCCGGCCGGATGGCTTTCAGTCGAAACGGATCGTCGTGATCCGGTCGAACCGGGCGACTATGCGATCGAGCTCGAGCGCGAAATCGGGCGAGCGCGGATTACCTTGCTGCGCCGCCCTTAGCCTTCCGCGACTCCTCGGCCTTCCTCGACACGTCCCGGATCTCGTCGATCTCGGTCGCGAGCCGGCGTCCAACCGCTGCCGCGGCTGCCTTGCCCGCGGCTTTGAAGGTCTTCTTATTGTCGCCAACCGCGCCCTGAGCACGGCTCGATCGCGACTCCGTGATCGCGGCCAGCGCCGCGGTCGCGCCTACAGCGAGCAGATCGATGACGAGCGGGCTCTGGAGCAGCTTGATGAGTGCGTCGACGGCATCGCTCTGGGTTGACGAGGAGCGAGAGCCTCCACCGCCAGAGCTGTTCGCCTTGCTTTTCTGAAGCCTTTTCCCGGCACCGCCCGCGGCCTTTGCAGTCGCCTTTTTCGCCATTGCGTGAATCTCCTTTGGTCAGCTCAACCCGCACGCTGCATCAAAGTATCCTCGAAAGGCCTGGCGAGCGAACAGGCATCCTCTCGCGGGCTGTCGAGCCAGTGCGAAACTTCGTCCGGCCGAAGCATCACGGGCATCGCCTTGGGGTGGACCTCGCCGACGATCCGGTTCGCCTCGCAGGTGAGAAATGCCATGAACGGACCACCCTCGCCCGGCCGCCAAAGGCCGGCGAATGCGAACAATCGGGACTCATGCTCTTTGGTCAGCTCGAACCAGACCCTTTGCTTGCGGCCGACTTCGCCTGTCCATTCGCAAAAGCTGGTGACCGGAACGATGCACCGCCGCGCTGGCATCTGAAGCGCATTGCGCCAGAACGGGCTTGCGAGATTGCGGACATTCGTCACCGCCCGCGATCCGGCGGCCTGCGGACCCGGGAAGCCCCACTTCATCTGCTCCAGCTTCAAGCGCCCTTCGGAAGTGCGGCGAAGGACCGGAGCCATCTGGCCCGGGAAGATTTCGTCGAATGGAGGAAGGTTGGTCGTGTCGCCGTCGAATGAGCCGAAGACGCGTCGCATTTCGTCGACGGTCGCCGTCATGTTGTAAAGGTTACACATACCGTTTCAGCACCGTATCGGCCTCCAGCAACATCTCGTCGTAAACGCCGTCATTATCGTTGAACATAGTCTCGCCCGCCGCGCTTGCGTCGGCAACGTGCCCTGCACGAGTTCAAGACACATCTGGAGGGGAGTTCATGCGTAATCTGTTTCTGGCCGCCGCTGCGGCGTCCATGGTCGTGCCGGTCATCCCGGCGCCGGCGATGGCGAAGGGCTATCACGGCAAGATCTGGCGGGATTCCGAAGGTCGCTATCGCTGCAAGCGCTCGAACGGAACGACCGGCCTCATCGTCGGCGCTGCCGGCGGTGCGCTTGTCGGCCGGGCGATCGACACCCACGGCGAACGCGCTACCGGCACGATCCTTGGTGCTGCCGCAGGCGCTTTGCTCGGACGAAGCATCGACCGCAGCCGGGTGAGCTGCCGCTAACCGACTTCCCCGGCCGGCGCTCGTCCCCCCGGACATCCCCCGAGCGCCGGCCACCCCTGCCACTGTATTGACACAGTAATACACTAGGCGTACACCTCCCTGTTCAGGGAGGACAGGTATGTACAGCCAGAACGAGATCGACGAGGCGGTTGCCGCCGGCGCGATCACTGCCGATTCCGCCAATTCACTGCGCTCGTTCATCGAGGGCCAGCGAGCCCAGCCCACGCCCGATGAAGAGCAGTTCCGGCTGATTACCGGCTTCAACGATATTTTCGTCGCGATCGCGGGTGCGATCCTGCTTTTCGCCGTCGGATTCATCGGCCAATGGATCGGTCAGAGGACGGGATCCGCGCTTGGCGGTGACGGCCCATCCTATCTCGGCCCGCTCCTGGTCGCCGCCACGAGCTGGGGCCTGGCCCTTTTCTTCACCGCCAAACGGCGAATGGCACTGCCCTCGATCCTCCTGCTGCTGACGTTCGTCGGCGGTGTCTTCGCGACTTCGGCGGGCGCGCTCGGCCTGATGGTTGGTGCGCCGACGCTCGAAGGCAATGAGCGAGCGGTCGCGCTGATCGTTGCGGCTTCCGCGGCCGCCGCGGCCGGGGGGGCCTGGCTCCACTGGAGGCGCTTCCGGGTCCCGATCACCGTCGCCGCGGGAGCGACGGCGGTCGCCGGGGTCACGGTCGCACTGATCGCGTCCGCTGTCGGCGACGTTCCGAATATCGAGAATATCGTCCTTGGAACGATCCTCGTCCTCGGCGTGGCAACCTTCCTGTTCGCGATGTGGTGGGACAGCTCGGACCGTGCGCGCCTGACTCGCCGCGCCGACGTCGCCTTCTGGCTTCACCTGCTGGCGGCGCCAATGATCGTGCACCCGGTCTTCACCCTGCTCGGACTCAACGACGGGACAGCGACCGTCGGCGAAGGGCTGGTGGTGATCCTGCTCTACGTCATCCTCGGCCTGACGGCCGTTGCGATCGATCGCCGCGCGTTGCTGGTTTCGGCGCTGGCTTATGTGCTCTACGCGCTCAACCAGCTGTTCGAGCAGTTCGGTGCGGTCGAGCTCAACGTGGCGCTTACGGCGCTCGTGATCGGCTCTGCCCTGCTGATGCTGTCGGCCTTCTGGCACCAGGCCCGCGCACTGATCGTCCGGCCGCTGCCTCCGGGACTGAAAGATCGGCTGCCGCTGATCGACCGGACGGCTATTCCTCAACCAGCCGCATAAGTCGGCGCTCGATCGGGGCCAGGATGCCATGAAGCTCCTGGCCTCGCTTGAGCACCAGCCCATGCTCGCTGACAAGCGCAAACGCCCCCTGCTTCAACCGAAGCGATGGGCGTTTTTCAATGCGGATCTCGGGCCGCTCGGACGACCGCCGAAAGGCGGCGAAGACGGCCACGTCGACGCCCATCTGGATCGCGTAATCCCGCCAGTGCCCGGCGGCCACCATGCGTCCGTACAGATCAAGGATGCGCTTGATCTCGAGACGGTCGAACGTGGCAATTGGGCGCCGGTCCCGGGGATGCGGGAACGGCGCGATGACGCTCAAGCGCTTTTCACCTTGGGTTGGGGCTGACGCGCAGTTTTCAGGGCGGCCACTTCCTTGCGAAGCTCGGCAATCTCTTCCTCGAGCTCAGTGAGCCGCGCACGGCCGGGATCGCAGTCTTCGCCGCAAGGCGTGCCGTAAGCGACGAAGCCCGGGCTGTAGTGGACCATATCTATCGGCACCGGCCTGGCGGGAATGCCGACGACCGTCGCTCCGGGCGCGACATCCTTGGTGACGACGGAGTTGGCGCCGATCTTGGCGCCCTCACCCACTTCGATCGGGCCAAGCACCTGGGCGCCGGAGCCGATGACCACGCCATCGCGGATCGTCGGGTGGCGCTTGCCGCCGACGCCGGTCGACGGATTGGTCCCGCCAAGCGTCACGCTCTGATAGATGGTGACATCGTCGCCAATCTCGGCGGTTTCGCCGATGACGGTGAAGCCATGATCGATGAAGAAGTTGCGGCCGATCTTGGCCCCCGGATGGATGTCGATCGCGGTCAGAAAGCGCGCCAGATGGTTTACCAGCCGCGCGAGGAAGTAGAGCTGCCCCTCCCACAGCCAGTGACCGAGCCGGTGGAAGCCGAGCGCGATGACACCGGGATAGAGAAGGACCTCCCAGCGGGACTTGGCCGCCGGGTCGCGGGCCTTCACGGATTCAAGGTAGGCGACAAGGCCCGAATGGGAATGCGTCGTCTCTTCCATCACGACTCCAATGTATGTTCGAGATGCCCTGAATGAAAGCCGGACCGAGTTGCGGCGCTGCAACATTCGCTTGCGGACGGTTCAACACTTGGGCAAAGGCGCGCAGCTTTTTCGAAGCGGAGGAGTCATTTTTGCTCGAGCATGTCCTTGTCGATCCCTCGGCTCTCCTGATCTTCGCCTGCATCGGATTTGCCGCCCAGCTCGTCGACGGCGCGCTCGGAATGGCGTTCGGCCAGATCTCCAGTACGATCCTGATCAGCATCGGAATCCCGCCAGCAGCAGCATCGGCCGGAGTTCACACCGCCGAGACCTTCACCACGGCGGTTTCCGCGGTGAGCCACGTCGCCCACCGGAACGTCGACTGGAGCCTGTTCTTTCGGCTCGCGATCCCGGGCGTCGTCGGCGGCGTCCTCGGCGCCTACGTACTGACGACGGTCGATGCGTCGGTCGCGAAGCCCTTCGTGCTGGTCTATTTGACGTCCCTCGGCCTGTACCTTTTCTATCGCGGCGTCATGCACCGCCACACCGAGCGCACACCCAAGATCGTGTCCCCGCTCGGGCTTGTCGGCGGCTTTCTCGATGCTGCGGGCGGCGGCGGCTGGGGCGGAATCGTCACCTCGAACCTGCTGGTCCAGGGCAGCAATCCGCGGAAGACGATCGGCACGGTGAACACCGCCGAATTCTTCCTCACTGTCACCATTTCAGCGACCTTCATCGCGACGCTCGGATGGAAGGCCTTTACGGTCGCCACGAGCGGTCTTCTGATCGGGGGCGTTCTCGCGGCGCCCTTTGGAGCCTGGATCGCCAAGCGCGTGAACCCCGACATGCTGCTGACCTTCGTCGGAGCATTGCTGACGATCGTGAGCACCTACGGATTGTATCGGGCGCTCAGCTAGAGGGGCGCAATATCCTCAATGATTCGAACGCGTACGGGCGTCATGCCCGGCCGTCCTCCGTCATATTCCCGATTTCACGGTGACCCTCAGGCTGGCATCTGCCGTCCGCGTGCGGAAACCGGGGTCGGGGGCTAGAGCTGCCCGGGAGGGCGATGAAATGAAACGCCTGCTTATCTCGGCCGCTGCCGTGAGCAGCCTTGCGCTGGGAGGCTGCACCAGCGACCCCTACCGGGATCACGTGGTCGCCAGCGGTGCTACCGGAGCGGTAATCGGCGCCGGAGCCGGCGCCATCGCGGGATCCGTCATACCCGGATTCGGGACAGGTGCCGGTGCAGCGGTCGGCGGCATATTAGGGGGCATGGTCGGCGCGATCGTTGGCGATCGCCAATATTATCGCGATACCCGAGGCTATTGCTATTACGTCGATCAGCACGGTCAGGTGCATTACAATTACCAGGTGAGGTGCTAGCCGCCTGACGCGAGCCCCGGTGTCCGCGTTTGATCGAAAATCGGCGCTACAGCGTCGCGTGGACCGTCGCGATCGCTTTCAGGACCGCTCCGATGCGGACGGCCGACTGGATTGTCTCCGGCTTGACGCCATGCTGCAGGAGCACGCGCTCGTGGCTTTCCATGCACATCCCGCAGCCGTTCATCGCCGACACGGCGATGCTGAACAGCTCGAAGTCTTCCTTCGCGATTCCGTGGCTGCCGATGAGGTTCATCCGAAGCTTGGCCGGCATCGTCCCATACTCTGGGTTCGCGACCAGGTGGACGAAGCGGTAGTAGACGTTGTTCATCGCCATCAGCGCAGCAGCTCCACGCGCCGCGTTCGCGACCTTCTCGTCCAGCTTGCCCGCAACCTCCGCCTCGGCGGCCTCGACCAACGGCTTGTGGCCTGAGCCATGGGCGCAGCTCAGCAGGAGGCCGAGCTTGCGATCCTCGCCGAGCGTCTGGTCGTTGAGGATGGACGAGAGGTTCAGCCGAAGGTCCTTCGCATAGTCCGGAAGGGTGTCGGCAAAGAGCTTGAGCGACATGGGAAGCTGATCTCCTGAAGATGCAAAAAGGGGCGCGGAAACGGCGAGTCTCCGCGCCCCCGAGAGATGCTACGTGCGGCGGAAAGGGGGCTTAAGCCGCCGGGCGCAACACCTCTTCACCCTGCGTCCAGTTGCACGGGCACAGCTCGTCGGTCTGCAGCGCGTCGAGGATACGAAGCGTCTCCTGCGGGTTGCGGCCGACGTTGAGGCC
>DASSFK010000239.1:0-2914 GCA_035694565.1 Sphingomicrobium sp. | reverse complement strand
GATCGTCAGGTCGTTCTCCGACGCGGCCTCGAGCACGCGCTCGGCCGACCTCGTATCGACGGTCCCATCGACCGGATCGTAATCCAGCACCGGGTCGATCACGACCGCTTCGCGTGTCACCGGATCCCAAACGAGGTAGGTGATCGTGTTGGTTTGGTCGTCGAAAAAGCCGCGGATTTCCGCTTTGCCGCTCATTCCTGATTAGAGGCCCGCTTGGGCCGCGGAATCAAGGGCGCGAATCGCCAGACACGGATGCCCGTATTGCATGCAGGTCAGCCAGTTCTTCGTGCCGACGCCGGACATCTGGGTCGGTGGCAGTTTCTGCCATTTCGCGGCAATGCTGCTCACGCTGACGATGATAGGCCACCTGATCGTACGACATGGCCAACTCCAGCCTACAAGCGGTCGCTTTGTCACGCTGACCAGTAGCGCCATGCCTGCGAGAAATTGCGGCGCCAACGGGCTCTAATTAGCACGGTCAAGCCGCCCTTTCCTGATCCGCCTCCGCCGGTCGTCCCGTGTCCGAAACGATCCGGCGTTTATGGCTGTTGCCCCTTCTAGAGGTCGACTTCCTCGAAAGTCGTGGTCTCGGGCGCGAGCAGACCGCGGGCCTTGAGTTCCTGCTGGAGCGCTTCCTTGCGCATTGCGAGACGCTCGCCCAGCTCCTTCAGGTCGACATCGGAATCGCGCGCCTGTGCGAAGAGACCTTCCTTGGGCTTCTCCTCCTCCCCGACGTGGTGCTCGATCTCTTCCTTCAACACCTTCACCTTGGCGTCGTAAAAGTCGTCCGACGGCGCGCCGGCTTCGATCTCGGCGATCAGCACCTTTGCGGCATCATGTTCGACGAAGCTCTCCTTCAATAGGTCCTCGTCGGCTTTCCCTTCGAGAGCGGGATAGAGAATCTCTTCCTCGATGATGGCATGGATCGTGAGCTCCGTGCAGATTTCCAGAGCGAGCTTTTCCTTGCGTCCCTCGCCCCTCGCCTTCTCGAATTGCTCGAAGAGGTCTTCGACCTTGCGATGGTCCTCCTTGAGAAGAGCAATGGCATCCTGGGCCTTGGTACTGGCCATGTGTTTGGTTCCTCCATCTTTGGAAGTGAAACCAACTGGCCCGGTCGGTTGTTCCTGAGCCGATGCGCCATGAAAGTGTAACTATTTCAACGCGCAAGGGCGTGGACTGGAAGGGTCTCGGTTACCTCGTTTCCATCGTCAGCGTCTTCTTCCTCGGCGCCATCGCCTGGCCGAAGCCAGGGGATCCGGCGTGGCACCTCCCGGCCCTGATCGCAGGCATGGCGCTGTCGATCGTCGGCATGGGCATGCGCTACCTGGCCCATCTCAAGCAGCAGAAGGAAATGGCCGAGGTGGAAGCCGAAGCCCGGCGCTAGGACCTAACCGCGAGAGCGCTTCTTCATTCGGCCGGCGTTGCCGTCGCCACTCGAGACATCGTCGTCGCTCTCGTTACGAGCGATCGAACGCGCTTCGGCTTTTCCGCTTCTGTCGATCTCCATCCAGTCACGAAACGGCAGGCTGTAGATCATGTCCATGACCTCGAACTCCAGCCCTCCCGGCTGGCTCGTGTTGCTGTTCCAAAGGGCGACGACGCCGCTTTTCTTGGCCGGATCGAACAGGATCAGCGATCGGTAACCGGCAACGCCGCCGCGATGGCCGACGATGTGGTGGCCGGCGTAATCATAGCTGCGCCAACCATAGCCGTAGTCGGCCTCGCCCAGCCGCTCGAGGAACTTGCGCATGCGGCCGCGCTCGCCGGGCGTCTTCACCAGCGGCGCGTGGACGGTTTCCAGCACCTGCGGCGACACGACGTCGGGCATCTCGCCCATCTGTGCGAGCATCCACAGCGACATGTCCTTGATGTTGCTGTTCACGCCTCCGGCGGCCGGGACACGGTAATAGGAGTCGGTGAGCTTGATCGGGCGACGCGCAGCGTCGTGCGGCTTGGCCCAGCTCTTCGCGTCCATCAGCCCATTCATCGAAACGCTTGCCCCGGTCATTCCGATCGGCGTGAACAGGTTTTGCTCGATGGCCTTTTCGTAAGGCTGGTGCGTGATTCGCTCTACCAGTTCGGAAGCGCCGTCATAAGCGACGTTCTGGTAGCTCCAGCAAGTTCCTGGCGGGCAAACCAGGTTCAGCTGCGCAAGGCTCTCGCGGAGAAGCTTTGTGTCCTGCCCTTCCTCGAGCTTGTTGTCATAGGCATTGCGGTAGAGCCCGAGCCGGTGACTGAGCATGTCGCCGACCGTCGCGCGATTTTCAGCGCCCGCCGGAAGTTTCATCGACGGCACGTAGGAGCCGACCGGCCCGTTCAAATTCACCTTGCCCTGCTCGGCGAGCTTCGCGACCATCGTGCCCGCAACGCCCTTCGAGACGGACGCCCAGCGAAAAACGGTGTCGGGTGTTACCGGCTCGCCTGAGCCTTCCTCCGTCTCACCATAGCCTTTGAGGAAGGTGATCCGGCCGTTCTCGACGATTCCGACTGCAAGGCCGACCATCGAGTGCTGCTCGCTAAGCCGCTGGAGGCGGCGATCGATCGAAGCATAGTCGACATCCTTTCGCGCATCGGTCGAAAGCGCGGCCAAGCGGACGTGCGAATTCGGAATCGTATGCGCAGCGCGCGTCTGTTCCTGCGGCCCGCGCATGGCGAATGCCGCCGTTGCAAGCAGCGCGAACGCACCAAGCCCTACAATATGCGGCTTTTCCAATACCGATCTCCCCAACCCCAACGCCGGTGTGACCGTCACAGCCAATTCGCTCAACGGGTGTCCTTCCCCGCTGCGGCGAAGCGACCGCGACCCACGACGAACGACGCGCTGGCCATGGCCGCTCGCCTCGCTTAAAGCCCTCGCCGATGCAGTTTCTGAAGACCTTGTTCTGGGTCGTGATCGCGGTTTCCCTGGCGTTGC
>DASSFK010000238.1:0-7442 GCA_035694565.1 Sphingomicrobium sp. | reverse complement strand
CCGGCGATCGCGGCGATCGGCGCATTGTTCGCGGGCGGAGGCGGGGCAGCGGTGCATCCCGCAAGCGCCATGGTCGAGGCGATGACTACGTTCCTCATAGTCTTTTCCTTCTAGGGCAGATTGCGGCCTATCGAAACGCCGATTAACCCACGCTGAGAATCGAGGGCGAGGGACATGGCAGGCGGCGATCAACCAGTTCGGAAGCTTTGTATCGTTGGGGGCGGGACCGCCGGCTGGATGACGGCGGCGGTCGTTTCCCAGTGGCTCAGCCAGGTCGATGTCACCCTTGTCGAATCCGAGGAAATCGGAACCGTCGGCGTCGGCGAAGCGACCATTCCGCATATCCGCAACTATATGGCGCTCGCCGGCATCGATGCGCTGAAGATGATCAGCGCGACCAAGGCGACGTTCAAGCTCGGGATCCAGTTCGTCGACTGGGGCGCTCCCGGCGAGAGCTATATCCACGGCTTCGGCAAGATCGGCCGCGACATGCTGTGGCTTCACCCGCATCAGCTGTGGCTGTCGGCGCGCGAGCGCTCACCCGGGTCGGTCAAGCATTTCGACAATTATTCGATCGCCGGCGCGGCAGCGCTTCGCAACCGGTTCGCCTTCCCCGACAAGCGCAACCCGAACTCGCCCGCGGCCGACGTCGAATATGCCTATCATTTCGATGCATCGCTGTTCGCCCGGTTCCTTCGCGGCGAGAGTGAGGCACGAGGAGTGAAGCGCGCCGAGGGCCGGATCGTCGAGGTGATCCAGGATCCCGAAAGCGGGTTCGTGACCGCGGTCAAGCTGACCGACGGCCGGACCATCGAGGCGGACCTGTTCGTCGATTGCTCAGGGATGCGCGCGCTCTTGATCGGCGACGCGCTCAAGGTCGGCTACGAGCATTGGAACAAGTGGCTGCTCTGCGACCGCGCATTGGCGGTGCCGTGCGAGAGCGTTTCGCCGGTGACGCCCTACGTCCGGTGCACGACCCGCTCGGCGGGCTGGCAGTGGCGAATCCCGCTCCAGCACCGGATCGGCAATGGATACGTCTATTCATCGAACCTGATCAGCGACGACGACGCTCAAGCGACATTGCTCGCGAACCTCGACGGAGCTCCGCAGGCCGACCCTCGTCCGGTCCGCTTCGCTCCGGGGCTGCGCTCGAAGGCGTGGGAGAAGAACGTCGTCTCGATCGGGCTCTCGTCGGGGTTCCTGGAGCCGCTGGAATCGACCAGCATCCACCTCATCCAGACCGGCATTCACAAGCTGCTCGCTTTGTTTCCGGCCAACGGGTTCAACCAGGCCGACATCAACGAATATAACCGCCAGGCGCGGTTCGAGTTCGAGGACGTCCGCGACTTCATCATCGCCCACTACAACGTGACCAGGCGCTCGGGAGAGCCGTTCTGGGATTACGTCCGGACCATGGAAGTCCCCGACAGCCTCAAGGAGAGATACGAGCTGTTCGCCTCGTCGGGCCGTTTCTTCAAGCGCGGCGCAGCCGAGCTGTTCGCGGAGGAAAGCTGGGTCCAGGTCCTGCTCGGCCAGGGTTTCGAGGCAAAGGCGGACCCGGTCACCCAGTTCGTGCCGGTCGAGGAGATCGTCGGCTTCCTCGGCGACATCGCGGAGGTCGTCGCGGACGTCGCGAACGAAATGCCCGACCACGGCGAGTTCGTTGCGCGCCTTCCGGCGAGCACGCCGGCGGCGAAGCAGGCGGAGCCGACCTCGAGCCTCATGCACAACCTGGCCGAGGTGCATCGGTAGTAGCGAGCCACCGGGTTCGTGACCTGAATGCCACATGTACCACGCTCCGTTGCGTAAGGGCGGCAGCCGCAATTGACTCGGCCCGCGCGAACGTCTTTCATCACAAAACGGCCAAATGGCTGACGCGTTTTTGTAACCGGTTACAAAATCGGCACCTGGGGAGAGGGGCTAGTGAGCACGATCAACAGCAAGCGCCAGCTTGCGAATGGAATTTCCGTATTTGCTGTCGCAGCAGCGCTTTTGGTCGCCACTCCGGCGCATGCGCAAAGCGAGACCGCGACCCTCCAGGGTCAGGTAGAAGGGGCCGCCGCTGGAACCCAGGTCGTCGCAACCGACAACAATACCGGCCGGAAGGTCGTCGGAACGGTCGATGCGACCGGCAATTACACGATCCTCGGACTTGTCCCCGGAACCTACACGATCACGACCGAGGGCCGCGATGCGCAGACGACGACCCTGCTCGTCGGCCAGACCGCGATCGTCGATTTCGTCCAGGCTGCGCCCGGCACGACGGGCGCCGGGCCGATCGTCGTCACCGGTCGCCGGGTCCGCGAAGTCCGCACCCAGACCGTGTCGACCAACATCACTCCGGCCCAGATCGAAAACCTGCCCCAGAACAAGCGCAACTTCCTGAGCTTCGCCGCCCTTGCGCCGGGCATCCAGGTGACCCCGGGCGAGAACGCGCAGATCCAGGCCGGCGCGATCGCGTCGCAGTTCACCAACGTCTTTATCGACGGAATGAGCTTCAAGAACCCGATCAACCACGGCGGCGTGGTCGGGCAGAATTTCGGCCTCGGAAACCCGTTCCCGCAGGTCGCGATCCAGGAATATTCGGTCGAGACCCAGAACTTCGGCGCCGAGAGCGGCCAGGCCGGATCGGCTCTGATCACCGCGATCACCAAGACCGGCGGCAACGAATTCCACGGGTCGGCCTTCATCGAGTTCCAGCCGAAGGCCTGGGTCACCCAGCCGCACTTCGACAAGAAGAACAACGTTCCGAAGCCGGACTACAATCGCAAGCAATATGGCGGCGAAATCGGCGGACCGATCATTCCGGGCAAGCTTCACTTCTACGTTGCGGCAGAACGTACGAACCAGCTTCGTCCAAGTTCGACCGGCAACGTCAACGTCAACCTCTTCCCGCAGAGCCTGACTGCGCAGACAAACGTCTCGCACAACATGGACTTCAAGCAGGGCCTCTATTTCGGAAAACTGACCGGCTACATCACCGACGAGGATACGGTTAACCTCATCGGCTATCTCCGCCGCGAGGATAACCTTGGCGATATCGCCGGAAACGCGACGGACTCGCACGGCCGCCGGATCCGGACCGACCAGGACCGCTACCAGCTGCAGTGGCGCCACAATGCGGGCGATTTCCTCAACCAGTTGAACATTGCTTACGACAAGGCGACGCAGGACACTCCGAGCGTCAATCAGGGGCCTGAGCTCGTGTTGCTCAACTCCGCCAATCCCGACTTCTCGGAAGGCGTCCTCTCAGGCGGGCACTTTTTCGAGCAGGGCGATGTCCAGAAGTCGTGGACGATCAAGAACGACAGCACCTACCGGATGGGCGAGCATACGCTGAAGTTCGGCGCCCAGCTGGTCCAGCTCAATCTGAGCCGGACGGTGAGCGAGGCATTCAACGGCCGCTATTACTTCCAGAATCCGGTCTTCCTGCCGGGCGGAACACCGGCCACGCCTTTCGATTTCTCGACGGCCATTCCGATCCAGACGCGGATCAACATTACCCAAACGCCGACCCTCAAGGCCGACGATTTGCAGGTCGGCCTCTACTTCCAGGACGAGTGGAAGCCCGACAATCACTGGACGGTAAACGCGGGGCTTCGCTGGGACTATGAGTCGAACGCGAACAACAACAAGTACATCACGCCGCAGGCGATCGCCGATGCGCTCCGCGCTTACCCGGGTTGGGCAGCGCGTGGCATCGACCCAGAAGACTACATCTCCAACGGTAAGAACCGGAAGGAATTCTTCGGAGCGTTCCAGCCAAGGCTCGGCGTTTCGTACGACCTCCACGGTGACCGCGACATCGTCTTCTTCGGTGGCGCCGGGCGCTATTACGATCGCCAGCTCTTCATCCAGGGCGTGATCGAATCGCTCACCAACTCCAACAAGATCATTCCGCTCTTCTTCTGCACTGGAACTCCGCAGGACGTTCCTGGCTGTCTGCCCTGGAATGAGTCCCTCCGCGATCCGGAAAATCTGCGAGCGCTGGCGACGTCCGTTGCCGCCGGTGGTGGCGGCAACGTCTGGGTTTTGAACAACAAGACCAAGATGCCGTACTCGGACCAGTTCGACATCGGCATCCGCAAGCGGTTCGGCGACATCCAGACGTCGCTGACCTTTTCGCACATCCGGTCGCGCCACATCCAGATGTTCACGCGCGCAAACTTCTATGCGAACGGTTTTTACACCGTGCTGCCGGACTGCAGCAACGGCGGCGAGCAGTGGATCATCGACTTCACGCCGGATGCTCCATTCGCGAATTGCCCGGGAGCGACGAACGGGCAGCTCACCGGCTTCGCCGGCAAGCTCAATCGCGGCCAAAGCAACGGCAAGGCGAAGTACAACGCCATCTACATCTACGCTGAGAAGCCGTTCACCGATCTGACGACCTGGGGCTTCACGACAGCGCTGACGATCGGCAACGCACGCAGCAACGTCGCCCAGGAACTCAACAGCGACGAGTTCTACAACGGTCCCAACATGGATGTGTATGGCTGGAACCGGGTCAACGGCGCCACCAAGTGGAACTGGGTGTCCTCGGCCAGCTATCGCGCGCCGTTCGACATCGTCCTGTCGGGCATCCTGACGATGAACTCGGGTCCGGCCTTCGGCAACATCGTCGCTCCGTGGACCGGCCTGACGACGCCGGTTCCGGCGGGTGCCTGCTGCTACGGCAATCTTGGCGGCGTGTTCTTCCCGAAGAAGGACATTGCCTACAAGCGGCTCGACGTTCGTGTCGCCAAGACCTTCAAGCTGCCCTGGGGCCACGAGTTCACGGCCGACTTCGAGGTGTTCAACGTCTTCAACACGCTGAACCGCAACTACACCTCATGGGGCGCAGGTGGCGGCGATCCAGCACCGCGGACCGAGGACAGCCAGGTCGGTGCCGACTCTCGCGCCTTCCAGGCTGGCCTGAGGTACAAGTTCTGATCTAATGTTCGGCGGGGCTCAACGCCCCGCCGTTTCCTTCAACGCGGGGGCAAAGAGAGGTTTCGGTGAAACCCGAACTGCGCCGCGTCGGCTCTTTGCAGAGCCCAATTGTGGTGATCGACGAGTTCACCGGCGACAGCGAAGCGATCGCTTCGCTGGCGGAGGCGCTCGCGCCATTCCCGCTCAACAAGACGAACTATTATCCCGGCGTCCGGCGAATGATCACCCGGTCCGACACCGCTGCCAACGCCTACATGGAAGACCTCTGCCGGCGATCGGCGCAATTCATCGCCGGCGCCTTCGGCTTCGACCGGTTCAATCTCCTGTCCGGAAGCTTCTCGATGGTGACGAAGGACCCGCGCGAGCTGATCGAGCCGCAGCGCATCCCGCACTTCGATTCCCCCGATCAGAAATATCTCGCGCTCCTGCACTACATCCGCGTGCCCAAGGACAGCGGCACGGCCTTCTATCGCCAGCGCACGACGGGCATCGAGCGGGTCACCGAGGCCAATCGAGAGGCGTTCGTGCGCACGGCCCAGGCGGAGGTCAGGCGCTTTCCGGCTGACTCCGGATACATCCGCGGGTCGAACGAATATTTCGAGCAGATCGGAGCGGTGGAAGCCATCGCCGACCGCCTCGTCATCTATCAGGGAAGCCTGCTCCATTCCGGAATCATCCCGAAGGGCATGTGCTTCAGCCCCGACCCGCGCGAGGGCCGGCTCACCGCCAACATCTTCGTTCAAGGATTGTGATGAAAATTCCCATGCGTGCGCTTGGATTGCTTCTCGCCGGCTGCGCCGTCGCTTGCCCGGCGTCCACCGCGTCGGCCCAGAAGACCACCTACATCAACCCGATCGACGTCGATTACCGGTACAATTGGGAGCAGACGAACACTGGCGTCAGCTACCGCACCGGCGCCGACCCGGCGATCGTCCGGCACAAGGGCGCCTATTATCTCTTCCAGACCCTCGCCGACGGCTATTGGCGCTCGACCAATCTCATCGACTGGACGTTCATCACGCCGTCGCGCTGGCCGTTCGGCGGTATCGTCGCGCCCGCCGTCATTTCGGACGGGGACCGGCTCATCATCTGGCCCTCGATGTCCTTCACGCGGCCGGGCTCGATCCTCGTTTCGACCGCTCCCGAGACCGGCAAGCTCGATTTCCTCGTCCGGTCGATGCCGGACCTGCCGCACTCCGCGGACGACCGATATCCGGAGAAGATGAAGCCCAATGACATCCCCCCGGGGCCGTGGGACCCGGGTCTCCTCAAGGACGATGACGGGCGCTGGTACCTCTATTGGGGCAGCTCCAACGTCTATCCGATCTACGGGATCGAGATCGCCTTCGAGGACGGCAAGCTCATCTACAAGGGCGAGGTGACCAGGCTCTTCAACCTCCAGCCCGAGCAGCATGGCTGGGAGCGGTTCGGCCAGGACCACAACGGCCTCCTCGCCAACGGCAATCCGACCAGCCCCTATGTCGAAGGGGCCTGGATGACCAAGCACGACGGCAAATATTACCTCCAGTACGGAGCGCCGGGCACCGAGTTCAACGCCTACGCCAACGGCACCTACGTCGCGGACAGCCCGCTGGGGCCGTTCAAATACGCCGAGTACAACCCGATCGCCTACAAGCCCGGCGGGTTCGTCCAGGGCGCGGGCCATGGCTCGACGTTCGAGGACAATTACGGGAACTGGTGGAACACCGGCACTCCGTGGATCGGCTACAACTGGACGTTCGAGCGGCGGATCAACATGTTCCCGGCGAAGTTCGAGGCCGACGGCCAGTTCCATTCCTCGTCGCGCTTCCAGGATTTTCCGCAATATGTGCCGACGAAAAAGGTCGACGACCTCGACAGCCTGTTCACCGGCTGGATGCTGCTGTCGTACCGCAAGCCGGTCGCTGCCTCATCGACGATGGGCGAGTTCGCCGCCGATCGCGTGACCGACGAGAACCCGCGCACCTTCTGGGTCGCGTCCGCCAACAAGCCGGGCGAGACCCTGACGGTCGACCTCGGCGCGGCAGACACGGTTCGGGCGGTCCAGGTGAATTATGCCGACTACAAGTCGGGCCGCTTTGCCGATGCTCCCGACATCTACACCGATTTCGAACTCGAGCATTCGCTCGACGGCCGCGACTGGCAGCCGCTCGCGAAGCCCGACGGACCCCGGCGCGACCGGCCCAATGCCTATGTCGAGCTGCCTCAGCCGGTGCGCACGCGGTTCGTCCGCTATGTCCATGGCCACGTCGGCGCGGCGAACCTCGCGATCAGCGACCTGCGCGTGTTCGGCAATGCCGAAGGCCGAGCTCCCGCCCAGCCCGGAAAGCTCGTCGGCGAGCGCCATCAGGACCCTCGCGACGCGACGATCCGCTGGGCAAGGGTGCCGGGCGCGATCGGCTACAACATCCGCTTCGGCACGCGCGCCGATCGCCTGACCCAGACCTACCAGCTGTGGGCGGACGAGCTCGGACAAGGGGCGACGCTTGAGAAGGATCTGCGCTCCCTCA
>DASSFK010000237.1:0-2981 GCA_035694565.1 Sphingomicrobium sp. | reverse complement strand
ACACGATTGAGGGCAGTCCGGGGCACGCCCAGGCCGAAGTTTCCGGCGGCGATTCTGGAAGTGGGTTGAACGAATGATTGGATTGGTACTGGTGACCCATGGCCGCCTTGCGGCTGAATTCGTGGTCGCCATGGAGCATGTTGTAGGGCCGCAGGAGGCGATCGAAGCCATCTGCATCGGCCCGGACGACGACATGGAAGCCCGTCGCCAGGACATCGCCGATGCGATCGCGCGCGTCGACCGCGGCAAGGGCGTAATCATCCTCACCGATTTGTTCGGCGGCACCCCTTCGAATCTCGCCATCTCGCTGATGAAAAGCGAGAACGTCGAAGTCATCGCGGGTGTTAATCTGCCGATGCTTATCCGGCTCGAGGGTGCTCGCAAGGTCATGGGAGTTCATGCTGCGGTCGCCGCCGCGCGCGAGGCCGGGCGCAAGTATATCTCGGTTGCCTCCGAGATCCTTGGGGAAGCAGCCGCTTGAGCGCGCTCCGGCGCGAAGTCCAGATTACCAACCAGCGCGGCCTTCACGCGAGGGCGAGTGCGAAATTCGTCAATCTTGCCAGCGGCCTGGATGCGACCGTCGAGGTCGAAAAGGACGGCAACAAGGTC
The DNA here is from genome assembly GCA_035694565.1 of Sphingomicrobium sp. Taxonomy (GTDB): domain Bacteria; phylum Pseudomonadota; class Alphaproteobacteria; order Sphingomonadales; family Sphingomonadaceae; genus Sphingomicrobium. Next base: position 2,372 of record DASSFK010000237.1, on the reverse strand, counting down.
TGCGGCACGTCCATCATGGGGCTCATGATGCTGGGCGCAGCCAAGGGCGATTCCATCGTGATCCACGTATCCGGCACGAATGCCGAAGACGCGCTCGAGAAGCTTGCAACGCTTGTCGAGGAGCGGTTTGGCGAAGAATAGAGCAGCCGGATGCCCCGCGAAGTCACTGCATTCTCCAACCCGACCGTCAAGAGACTGCGGTCACTCCGCGACAAGAAGGCTCGCAAGGAAGAGGGCCTGTTCCTCGCCGAAGGTCTAAGGATCATCGCCGAGGCGCGCGACAGCGGCCGTTTGCCCGAAACCATCATGTTCTCGGCCGAGGGAGCCAGGCACCCACTGGCCTTGGACATCATAGCCGCGACCGAGGCGGCCGGTGGCGACGCCATCGAAACGACCGCCGACATCCTGTCCAAGACGTCTGGCAAGGATAATCCGCAGATGCTGGTTGCGGCCTACAAGCAGCCGGAGACCGGCCTGTCCGCAATCGATCGCTCCATTGCCCCGCTATGGTTCGCGGCCCAGGCGCTTCGCGATCCCGGCAATATCGGGACGATCCTGAGGACAGGGGACGCAGTGGGTGCCGGTGGGCTGATTCTCATCGACGACAGCGCCGACCCCTATTCCGTCGAGGCCGTTCGCGCCTCGATGGGCGCGATCTTTACCCAGAAGGTGGCGAAAGCGTCCTGGCAGGAGTTCGTCGGCTGGCTGCGCTCCGGCCCCGGCCAGCTCGTCGGGACCAGCCTGAAGGCGACCGAGGACTATCTTGACGTCCAATATCAACCGCCGAGCTTCCTGCTGATCGGCAATGAGCAACAGGGCCTGCCGCCGGCCTACGAAGACCAGTGCGACGTTCTCGTGAAGATTCCGATGGCGGGACGAGCAGACAGCCTCAACGCGGCGATCGCCGCAGCGGTCATGGCCTTTCAGGTTAAGGCAAGCTGGCGCAGGGCATGAGGAACCCTTCCCCCATGGTGAAGGTTGCTCCGGATATGAAACATTGGCTTTTCGTGCCCGCCGCGCTGCTTCTTAGCGGCTGTTTGTCGTACCCGCCGCCCTCGGAAGCGCCTTACCGAGCCATCGGGCAAGAGCCCGGCTGGACGCTGATCATCGATGAGCGGGACTTGACCTTCATCCCGGCAGGCGGTCAGCCGATCCGGCAGCCACGTCCGCAGCCGATCGTCGGCTTCGCCGGAGAAATCTACCAGACTCAGCGCATTGGCGTGAATGTCGTCCACGCGGCCTGCACTGACGTCATGTCGGGACAGGCCTATCGCGATCGTGTGCAGGTCGATGTTGACGGCCACCGTTTTGAAGGCTGCGGAGGCGATCTCGCCGCCCCCTCCAGCCTTGCCGGAACGAACTGGCACGTCGAAGCGGTTAACGGCCGCCCAACGCCGCCCCAGGGCGACTATCATGTCCAGTTCGAAGGCAATCGCGTCAGTGCGAAGTTCGGCTGCAACGGAATGAGCGGCGGCTACACCGAGAACGGCAACATCCTGACGATAGGGCCGATGGCCGCAACACGCATGTTCTGTCCCGAGCCGGCGATGAGCTTTGAGAACCAGGCCGGAGGCATCCTGAGTCATCCGGTGACAGTCAGCTCGAACGGTGACCGAGTTACTCTGAGCAATGCCAATGGCAGGATTGCCCTGAGGCGGGGATATTAGGCTCTACTCGGCCGCGATCTGCTGCGGCTCCTCGTCATCGTTGTAGCGGGGCAAGGCCTCGACCGGCGACAGGTCGTCGATCTCGCGTGCCCCAGGCTCGATGTTGAGATCCCGGAACTTGCGGGCCGTAACCAGAGAACGGCTCTCAAATGACGATACGAAGCTGTTGTAACTATTCACAGCCGTGGTCAGTCCACCGCCAACCCGTTTGAGCTCCTGCGCGGCCTTGGCGAGCCGATCGTACAACTCCTTGCCAAGCTCGCCGATTTGACGCGCTTCCTTGGCCAGATTCTCCTGCCGCCATACGGCCGCGACTGTCCGCGCGATCGCAATCAGGTTGGTGGGCGTCGCGAGCAGCACTCGCCTCTCGAACGCATAGTCCCAGAGCTTTCCATCCTGCTCGAGAGCCGCAGACAGGAAATGCTCGCCCGGGATGAACATGACGACATAGTCGGGCGCGTCATCGAACTGCGCCCAGTAAGCTTTGTTGCCGAGCGTATTTACGTGATTCTTGATGGATGCGGCGTGAGCGGCGAGGTGCGCCGATCTCTCCGTCTCGTCGATGGCGCCAAAGGCGTCCTGATAGGCGTTAAGGCTGACCTTGGCGTCGATCACCAGGCTTTGCCCTCCCGGAACGCGCAAGGTGACGTCCGGCCGCAGACGCGACCCATCCTCGGTGGCTCGACTGACTTCGGTCTCGAAGTC
>DASSFK010000236.1:0-2619 GCA_035694565.1 Sphingomicrobium sp. | reverse complement strand
GACGAGGTCCACAAAATGGGGCTCGACCAGGTCGCGGAGATCAGCGGCCGCCTGGACGTCATCCTCAGGAAGGCCGGCTTTACCAAGGGCACCGTCGGCGAGCGGCTCGCCGAACTCAACACCTCGGCCGCACAGCTCTATCCCAACACCGACGAGGGCCGGACGCAGCTGATCGCCGACCTCAACAAGGGCGTGAAGGACATGTACGGGAGGCTTCCCAAGGCCTTCGCGACGATCCCGACGCAACCGCTCGAGATCCGCCGAGTGCCGCCGGAGATTCAGGACGGAGCGTCGAACGGTTATTACAACCGGGCCTCGCTCGACGGCTCGCGCCCGGCGATCTATTTCATCAACCTGAAGGACGTCGGCGACTGGCCGAGATATTCGCTTCCGGCGCTCACCTATCACGAAGGCGTTCCGGGCCATCACCTGCAGATCAGCCTGGCGCAGGAATCGAAGGACATTCCGACGCTTCGCAAGCTCGGTTTCTTCTCGGCCTATTCGGAAGGATGGGCGCTCTATGCGGAGCAGCTTGCGGATGAGCTCGGCGCCTACAGCGGAATCGAGAGCGCCGGCTACCTGCAATCCTTCCTGTTCCGAGCGGCCCGCCTGGTCGTCGACACGGGCCTCCATACGAAGCAATGGAGCCGCGAGAAGGCGACCGATTACATGGTCGCGACCACCGGCTTCGCGCGCCCACGCTCGCAGCGCGAGGTCGAGCGCTATTGCACGCAGATCGGCCAGGCCTGCAGCTACAAGGTCGGACACATGGCGTGGACGCGGGCTCGTCAGGAGGCGCAGAAGACGCTTGGCGCGAAGTTCGACCTAAAGCGCTTCCACGAAGTGCTGAAGGAAGGGGCAATGCCGCTGACCCTGCTCGAAAAGCGAATCAGGGAGCGGACCGCGGCAGAGGCGTGAGCTGCTCCGATGCGACGATCGGATCTGAAAGGCCGTCCGCAAAAAACTAGCTAAGGCCGCGCACCCGCAATATCTCAGGACCCGTGCCCGACGAACCTGGCTTCGGTCTGGGGCCAGTTCGGGGCGGAAAAATAGTAATTGCCCATCAGAGTCCGCGACAGCTTGGCTGTCGATCCCGGCGCCGGCGGTCCGCGCCGGCTCTTGCTGGGCATCAGCGTCCAGCGGTCTCCGTTCTCGAACTCGACCCAGTAGCGGTTCGATCCCGATTGCCCCGACGCCTTGATGACTCCGCCGAGCGTCATTGGCGTATCCTTTTCCTTCACGACCACGTTTCCCTGGGCCATGGCCTGTTTGAAGGCGGACATCGCCTGGTCGTAGCACTGGAGGCGCGCCTCGCTCGCGCTCACGGCCTCGCACGCCAGCATGGCCTGCACCCGTGGTTCGAGCTTGTCCCTGGCGAAGGCGATGCCTGGCACGAAAAGCAGGGCCATCGCCGCGATCATCCAGGCGCGCTTTGACATGGTTTACCCCCTCGTTTCACCGCTCAGCATTACACCGCCAGGCGCCGGGCGAAAGGCCTATCGCGAAAGCTCTTCGGCCATTTCCGCGACCTCCAGCCAGCGTTCCTCCGCACCATGCTTGTCGGCCCGGAGCTTGGTCGCAAGGTCCGTCAACTCGGAAAACCGCCCGGGGTCGCGGGTGTAGAGATCGGCATCCGCAAGCACGTCCTCGACCGCCGCAATCTCCGCCTCCAGATGCTCGATCTCGCCCGGAAGTCGGTCGAGGTCGCGCTGGTCCTTGTAGCTCAATTTCTTGCCTCCCTGGGGGGGAAGGAAGCTGGTTCTTTCGTCTTTCGGTGCCGGACGAGATTGGGCTCCAGCCTTTGAAGGTGCGCCAGACCTGCGTTTCGCCCAATCCTCGTAACCGCCGGCGACGATGTCGACCTTGCCCGACCCGTCGAGGCCGAGCGTGACGGTCACGGTCCGGTCGAGGAAGTCGCGGTCGTGGCTGACGATGAGGACGGTTCCTTCATAGTCGGCGATCACTTCCTGGAGCAGGTCGAGCGTCTCGAGGTCGAGGTCGTTGGTCGGCTCGTCGAGCACCAGGAGGTTCGCCTCGCGGGCGAACTCACGCGCCAGCAGAAGCCGTGACCGCTCGCCTCCCGACAGCGATCCGACCGGCGCCTCGGTCAGCTCGGGCGAGAAGAGAAACTCTTTCAAATAGCCCTTGATGTGCTTCTTCGTGCCGCGGACGTCGATCCAGTCTCCGCCTTCCGCGAGCACGTCGCGGACGCGTTTTGCGGGATCCATCAGCTTGCGCTGCTGGTCGATGACGATGCCCGACAGCGTTCTCGCGCGCTCGACCTTGCCCTGATCGGGCGCAAGCTCGCCGGTCAGGAGCTTGAGCAGGGTCGTCTTGCCCGCTCCGTTGGGGCCAACGATGCCGATCCGGTCGCCGCGCTGGATGCGCAGCGTGAAGTCGCGGATGATCGGGCGGTCGCCGTAAGCCTTGGATACGTGCTCGGCGTCGATCACCGCCTTTGACCGGACGTCGTCCTTTGCGACTGCGAGCTTGGCGGTGCCCGGCCCGCCGATCATCGCGGCGCGCTGTGCGCGCATATCGTGAAGCTTGGCGAGGCGCCCCTGGTTGCGGCGGCGGCGGGCAGTGACTCCGCGCTCCAGCCAACGAAGCTCGATCGCC
>DASSFK010000235.1:0-2153 GCA_035694565.1 Sphingomicrobium sp. | reverse complement strand
GTTGGTCTTGCGTGCAAGCGCTTCCATGGGTCAGGCCCTTTCAATCTTTGCTGAGAAGCATCCCCGTGTCGCATTGTGCGCGTGGATGGTCTGGATTTCAGGATTGGCGAACAGCTTGCGGATTCCCGCATCGGCCTCGCCAGGCGGGGTGAGAATTGCGTCAGCCATCATTCCGTCCGCATCGAAGCCGCGCAGCGAGAGCACGCGCTTCTCGAACACCGGCGGGATCTCGTCGACATACTCCGCCGCTTCCTCCTCGCCTTCAGTGACAAAGATGGCGTGGGTCGCGCGATAGGGGTTAGCGACGTCGTGACTGACATGGTTGAGCAGGAGCACAGTCTCGCCGAGAGCTCGGTCCGTGAGGCTCACCCGGCACGGGAAAGTCGGGCTCGACACGGTCATCCGGACGATGCCGCGGCTTTCCAGCTCTTCGTCAGAAAGGCTGAACAGCGGCCGGAACGGAACGGGGTCGAGGCCCTTTACGCGGTAGGTCTGCATTGACGGTCTCCTTGTTGAGACCCGTCCTATGCCTCCGTGCGATTCGCGGCTTCCCGCAGCTTGCGGTCAAACAAATGCCGCCTCAAAACGTCTGGCATGATAGCATTTGCTCTTGCTGCCCTCGCCGCAGCAACACCGACGCAGACCTGCGCGCCCGTTCGGGTGATGACCTACAATATCCGGCTCGACCTCGAATCAGACGGGGTGAACCGCTGGTCCAACCGGAGCGAGCAGTTCATCGGGCAGATCCGGCTGATGCATCCCGCGATCTTGGGACTGCAGGAAGTCGTCGCGGGGCAGAAGGCCGATCTCGAAAAGGAACTTCCGGACTACGCCTTTCTCGGAGTCGCCCGCGACGACGGAAAGTCGGCCGGCGAATTCTCCAATCTCGCAGTCGACCGCAGCGTTTTCGAGGTTCAATCGAGCGGCACCTTCTGGCTCTCGCCGACGCCGAATTTACCGTCGAAGGGATGGGACGCCGCCTATCTCCGAATTGCGACCTGGGCTCACCTGGTCCGGAAGATCGACGGCACGAAGCTCCTCGCCCTCAATACCCACATGGACAACGAGGGGCAGACCGCTCGGCTGGAAAGCGCGCGTCAGATCGTCCGATGGCTGGCCGCGAACCGGAAGCCCGGGGAAGCCGTACTTATGACCGGCGACCTTAATACGGAGCCGGGCACGCCGCCGCTTAACGCGTTGACGGCCGGCAAGCTCGGCCTGCGTGATGCCCGGATGGTCTCCAGAACCGTTCCCGTTGGTCCGGAAGGTACGTGGAACGACTTCCAGGCCTTGCCCAAGGAAAGCGCGCGCATCGACTTCGTCCTGGTCGATCCGATGATCGAGGTGGAGCAATATGGCGTGCTCGCCTGGCATGGCGAAGGCAATCGCACCGCTTCCGACCATTTCCCGGTGGTCGCGGACCTTAAAAGCTGTCGACGCTAGCGCTCCGAAAGATCATCTGGCCGCATCCGTGCCCGGGTATGACGGAGCCGAGACGGCCCTCACGGTCGCAGCTCCGGCATTCACCACGCTTGCGATGCCACAGAGGACACTCATGCATAAGAAGAGATTGCGTCGTCGGGTTGTGATTTCGGCCAGTTCCGAAACCAAGGACGATAGCAGGATGCCGAGGAACGGAATGACCCAGGCGACACCCAGAGCGCATGCGCAGGACAAAGCGAACGTGCCATCGCCATCGACATGATGGGACAGGACGCGACCGACTAGCCACCCGATCAGAGCGCTCAAGCCGAGAACGAGCCACATTCCCAAGAGCGAAATGCCCGGGAACACGGCATGAAATACGAATGATCCGGCCGCGACAATGATGGCCATGAGATAATTCAGGAATTTCTTGATTTCCGGATCAACGCCGGTTTCGACAAAATCGCTCATCGTCGACTCCCAGCCGGGCCGACGCAACTCGAGTGAGTCGCCCGTAAGACGGTGGAGTCAAGGCTTGGTAGGTGTTGCCGTGCAGACTGCCTTGCATCGCCGCGAGCCCCTTGCTAGGGCGCCGCGCATCCCACATGGGGCGTCGGGGGCAAACCCCGATAGCGCCCCGTTTTTTCGTGGGGCAAATTCCAGTTTTGGAGCATTTGACGCGTGGAGACTTCCGGCGGCATTCAGGCCAGCTTAGCAGGACGCTACGC
>DASSFK010000234.1:0-5357 GCA_035694565.1 Sphingomicrobium sp. | reverse complement strand
ATCATCGCTCCGCAGACACCCGGAGCCGGCTCCCCATCGGGAGCCGTGCAGATTCTTCGGCTGGCCGCTGTCCTCATTTCCTTTATCGGCCAGCTCTCGATCGTTCGGTTGGCCCTGGGTCCGTCAACGACCGTTGGATCGGCAATCGGTCACGGGGCGCGACGATTTCCATCGGCACTCGGGGCGGTCCTGCTCCTCATGCTTGGGCTGGCGATATTCTTGATCCCGGTCATGTTCATTCTTGGCGCCGTGCTTGGAGTCAACGTCTTGAAGATGTCGGGTCAGCAGCCGAACGGAGCGGCCGGGCTGCTGGTCGTGGCCGTCACCTTCATCGTGCTCGCGATATCGGTAAGGTTCACGCTGGTGACACCGGTCGCCAGCGCCGAGCCGATTGGCCCGATCAAGATCATCCGCCGGAGCTGGGAGCTCACTGCGGGCAATTTCTGGCGGCTGCTCGGTTTCATCATGCTTTTGCTGATCGCCACGCTGGCGCTCCTGTTCGCGGCGGGAATCGTCGGCGGATTGCTTGCCCGGATAGTCAGCGCGCAGATCGAGCCCTTTTCGCTGGGCGCCTTGATTGTCGCTCTGGTCGGCGGTCTCGCCCAGGGCGCTTTCTCAATTCTCACGGCCGTGATGCTTGCACGGATCTATGCGCAGGCGGCGGGACGCGACGCTCAGGCCAGCGTTCCCAGCAGCGGAACCTGAGGAGCGCAGTCCCGGGGCAAGGCTCCGATCAGGCGCGGATCGGGGAATCGCTCGACGGAGCGCTTGTAGGCGACGAAACCCGCCCTGCGGTACGCCGACAGGGCCGCCGGATGATCGAGCGTGCAGGTATGGACGTGGACGCGTGAGACGCCTTCACGCCAGGAACGGCTGAGCGCCTCCGAAAGGAGCCAGCGGCCGTGCCCTTGGCCGGAGAGTTCCGGGATCATCCCTACGAAGGAAAGCTCGCACTCACCGGGCTCGCGGAAATCCAGCTCGAGCATTCCGACCGGCCGGCTGGCTTCGTCGTCGATGATGAAGAGTTCGACCAGCGGGTGCTGGATGATCGCCGCCAATTCAGAGTCCGGCATGATAAGTCGCGAGAACCACAGCCATCTGGAACCGACGGCACGGAACAGCTCGCGATAATCGGCGGGTTTCGGGATTTCGACGCGGCGGAGCGACAGCTTGGAGAATGGGAGCTCCAGTTTCGGTGGTTCACGCATCTCGAGGAAGGTGACGACCGCCACGAGATCGTGGTCGAGGACGTCCTCGTAGCTCATTTCCACGCCGCCAGGGGAGGAAGGCTCATCAGGATCGCGTCGATGTTTCCACCGGTCTTCAGGCCGAACAGGGTCCCGCGATCATAGAGCAGGTTGAACTCGACATAGCGGCCGCGGAATTCGAGTAGCTTGCGCATGTCCTCGTCGCTGTGCGGCGTGTCGACGCGCTTCCGGACGATCCTCGGGAAGATGTCGAGAAAGGCTTCGCCGACATCCCGCGTGAACGCGAAATTGTCTTCGAAACTCGGCCCCTCGCCCGGAGCGAAACATTCGAGATGATCATAGAAGATACCTCCAGCGCCGCGCGGCACTCCCCGATGCGGGATGAAGAAATAGTCTTCGGCCCATTTCGAGAATCGCGGATAGAAGGTTGGATCGTGCGCAGCGCAGGCCGCCCTAAGCCGTGCGTGAAAAGCCTCCGAATCGTCCTTGTATGGCAAAGCGGGGTTGAGGTCCGCGCCGCCACCGAACCAGCGCTTGGTGGTCGTCAGGAAGCGCGTGTTCATATGGACCGCGGGCACGTGCGGATTCGCCATGTGCGCGACCAGGCTGACTCCGGTCGCGAAGAAGCGCGGATCGTCCTCGGCGCCGTGGATGCTCGCCGCGAACTCGGGCGAGAAACGGCCGCCGACCGTCGAAACGTTCACGCCGACCTTCTCGAAGACCTTGCCGGTCATCTGCCCGCGGACCCCGCCGCCGCCCGGGCTTCCGTCGGGGTCGCCGCGGTCCCAGGGTGTGTACTGGAAGGCGGCATCGCTTCCGGCTTCGCGCTCGATTTCCTCGAAGGCTGAGCAGATGCGGCCCCGAAGCGATTCGAACCAGTCGCGGGCGGCCTGCTGTTGTTCGTCGAGCACAAGCATGGCCGCCACATAGCGTGCCGAGCGCGAATGCCAATTGTGGCACTTGGCAGTGCCGAACTGCCTCGCTATCAGGCCCGCCAATCGCCCCCGAGGTCCTCTCATGGGCGAATTCGATATGTGCCGGTTCCGGCACGAGCAGCACATCGCGTCACAAGGGGAAGCATGGCCACGCTGGAACAATCCGCACAGGGTTCGGACCCGGCTGAATCGGGAGGCGGCGTCCGCCGCCGGGATTTCCTGAACGTTGGAGCGGTCGCCTTCGCCGGAATGGGTGTGGTCGCAGTCGCATTTCCGCTGATTCAGCAGATGGGCCCGCCGGCCGACGTGCTCGCGCAGGCCTCGACCGAGGTCGACATTTCGAAGATCGCCGCGGGCCAGGCGATCAAGACCGTGTGGCGCAAGCAACCAGTGTTCATCCGCAATCTGACGCCGGCCGAGATCCAGGCCGCCAATGCGGTTCCTCTGTCCGAACTTCGCGATCCGCAGTCGCTCGCGGACCGAACCAAGCCCGGCAAGACGAATTGGCTGATCACGCTCGGCGTCTGCACCCACCTTGGCTGCGTTCCGCTGGGAACGGGCGAAGGCGAGAATCGCGGTCCGTTCGGCGGCTATTTCTGCCCGTGTCACGGCTCGGCCTACGACACGGCCGCCCGAATCCGTCAGGGACCCGCGCCGAAGAACCTGATGGTTCCCGAATATGAATTCCTGTCCGACACGACTGTCCGCATCGGCTGAGGGGAAAGAGCCGTAAAATGAGCTTTGCCTGGGCAAAACCTTACGAACCGAAGGCCCCGTTCATGCGCTGGCTGGACGAGCGGCTTCCGCTCCCCCGCCTGGCCTATGGTGCGGTTGGCGGCGGCTATCCGGTCCCGCGTAACCTCAACTACTGGTGGAACTTCGGCGTCCTCGCCGGCCTGTTCCTGACGGTCCAGATCGTAACCGGCATCGTGCTTGCGATGTGGTATTTCTCGAGCGCCGACGGCGCGTTCAATTCGGTCGAGCACATCATGCGCGACGTGAACGCCGGATGGGCAATCCGCTACATCCACATGAACGGTGCGAGCTTCTTTTTCGTCGTCACCTACATCCACATCTTTCGCGGCCTTTTTTACGGTTCGTATAAGGCTCCGCGCGAGCTGGTGTGGATGCTCGGCCTCGTCATCTACCTGCTGATGATGGCGACAGCTTTCATGGGTTACGTCCTCCCCTGGGGCCAGATGAGCTACTGGGGTGCGCAGGTCATCACCGGCTTCTTCTCGGCATTCCCGCTCGTCGGCGAGCCGATCCGCGTGTGGCTGCTCGGCGGTTATGCTCCGGACCAGGCCGCTCTGACCCGATTCTTCTCGCTGCACTATCTGCTCCCGTTCGTGATTGCGGCGGTGGTGATTCTGCACATCTGGGCATTGCACATTCCCGGGTCGGGCAACCCGACGGGTGTCGACGTGAAGGATGAGAAGGACACCCTTCCGTTCCATCCGTTCTACACTGCGAAGGACGGCTGGGCCGCCGCGGCGTTCCTGACCCTGTTCGCGCTGTTCGTGTATTTCGCGCCGAACTACCTCGGGCATCCCGACAATTATATTCCGGCCAATCCGCTGGCGACCCCCGCGCACATCGTGCCCGAGTGGTACTTCTGGCCATTCTACGCGATCCTTCGCGCTTTCACCGTCGACTTCATCCTGCCGGCGAAGCTGTGGGGCGTGCTGGCGATGTTCAGCTCGATCCTGATCCTGTTCTTCCTGCCGTGGCTCGACAAGTCGCCGGTGCGTTCGGGATCCTACCGTCCAGTGTTCAAGCGCTTCTTCTGGCTGCTGGTCATCGACGTGCTGATCCTCGGCTATTGCGGTGGTGCTCCCGCGACGCCGTTCTACGTTGCGGTCAGCCAGCTGGCGGCCGCTTATTATTTCGCGCACTTCCTCATCATCCTGCCGATCGTATCGTCGCTCGAGCGGCCGCTTCCGCTGCCGGACTCGATCAGCTCGTCGAAGCTGCATGGTGAAAAGAAGGAAGCGGCGCCCGCGGGCATTTCGCCCCGTCGCGGCGCCACGGCGATTGTCGAGTAGGGGGACAGAAGCGAATGCGTTACATCCTGGGCTTGATCGGCGCCGTCTTTTCGGTGGTCTTGCTGATCTCGTTCTTCAGCAACGTGTCGACCTACCTCAGCAGTCCGCCGGCGGCGACGGCTGAGGAGGAGTTCCACCTGCATCCGAAGCACCTCGCTCTCAAGAGCGACGGTCCCTTCGGGAAGTGGGACGTCAAGCAGCTTCAGCGAGGCTTCCAAGTCTACAAGGAAGTCTGTTCGGCCTGCCACAGCCTGAGCCAGGTCGCGTTCCACGATCTGGAAGCGCTCGAGTACAACGAGGCCGAGATCAAGGCGATCGCCAACCAGTGGCAGACCGAGGTTCCGAGCGTGAATCCGGAAACGGGCGAGCCTGCAACCCGCAAGGCCCTTCCGTCGGATCGCTTCCCGAGCCCCTATGCCAACGAGACAGCGGCGCGCGCTGCCAACAATAATGCTCTTCCGCCCGACCTTTCGCTGATCACCAAGGCTCGTCACGGCGGAGCCGCCTACGTCTACTCGATCCTGACCGGTTATCGGAACCAGCAGGGATATAAGAACGAGAAGGGCGAAGTGCTTCTGGAGAAGTTCCCGACGGCGAAGACGCCGCAGGGCCTGCACTTCAATCCCTATTTCGCGAACCTCAACCTCGCCATGCCGCAGCCGCTGACCAGCGACGGCCAGGTGACCTACGCTCCTGGCAATCCGAAGCCGACGGTCGACCAGATGGCGAAGGATGTGGCCGCGTTCCTCGTGTGGACGGCCGAGCCGAAGCTCGCGAACCGTCATGCCACCGGCACTGCGGTCGTGATCTTCCTGCTGTTCGCGACGCTCCTCGGCTATCTCGCCTACCGAAACATTTGGTACGGCGAGAAGGCAGCGGTTCGTCCGACGGGGGCTCTGGATCCCGAGAATCAGGCGAAGGCGGCCCGAGCCAAGCGCAAGGCCGGCGTCAAGGGCTGAGGGCCCTTAACGCCTCGCCTGGATTTCCCTCTGCTTTCGAGGGGCTTAGGTTCAGCCATCATTCACGCGTCCGAGCGGAATGCGAGACGTAAACTCCGCAGTTCTGGAGATGTCTCATGAGCGTTCTCAATCTTAAGACCACCGCACTCGCACTCGTGGCTGGCGCAAGCCTCGCGGGCTGCGCCTACGGGCCATATGGCGGCCTCGGAG
>DASSFK010000233.1:0-5882 GCA_035694565.1 Sphingomicrobium sp. | reverse complement strand
GGGACAGGTCGATCGCGACCGCCCGCGCATTGCCGAGCTCGGTCGCGAGCGCGTCGAGGCGGTCCTTGCGCCGCGCGGCAAGGACCAGCCTATGTCCCTTTTTCGAAAGCTGTCGCGCGAACTCGACGCCCAGCCCCGAGGAGGCTCCGGTGATCAGCGCGACCGCATTCATGCTTTACGCCGCCGCCCTGATCTCGGCCTTCACGATCTTGCCTGGGTCCGCCGGCGGTTCGCCCTTGGGAAGCGCGTCGACATGCTCCATGCCGCTCTCGACTTCGCCCCAGACAGTGTACTGCTTGTCGAGGAAGCGAGCATCGTCGAAGCAGATGAAAAACTGGCTGTTGGCGCTGTTCGGGTCGGGCGTTCGGGCCATCGAGCAGACGCCGCGCGTGTGCGGAGCGTCCGAGAATTCGGCCTTGAGATTTGGAAGTTCGGAACCGCCGGTGCCGCGTCCGGACGGATCGCCGCCCTGGGCCATGAAGCCCGGAATGACGCGGTGGAACGGAACGCCGTCGTAAAAGCCGCTGTTGGTCAGCTCCTTGATCCGCTCGACGTGGCCGGGCGCGAGGTCGGGTCGAAGCTTGATCACGACGTCGCCGCCGCTCGAAAGGTGGAAAACAAGGCGTTCGTCGTCGGCCATCATAAAGCTCCAGCAAAAAGAGAAAGTCGCGGCGATTTAGGCGGCCCAAGCGGGTTGCGCCAGTGCGGGCGCGGCAATAGGACGGCGCCACGGGGCAAGGCTGGGGATTCGAGGCATGAGCGAGAGCGAGAACTTCGCCACCGCGACCCCCGAGGATCCTGATTATCACGATGACCGGGTGATGGACGAGGAGTCTCGGCTCCGTCCCGAGTTCGTCGACGATGTCCTGGACGCCGTTGAAGTCGGCGATGACGAGACCGCCCGCGAGCTGGTCAAGCCGCTTCACCCCGCCGACATCGCCGACCTGATCGAGCTTGCCCGTCGCGATGAGCGCGAGGGCCTGGTCAAGGCGCTGGCCGGAATCATCAGCCCGGAGGTCCTCGCCGAGCTGAACGATTATGTCCGCGAGGACCTGATCGACGAGATGGAGCCGCAGCAGGTTGCCGACCTTGCGGGCCAGATGGACACGGACGACGCCGTCGCCCTGATCGAGGACCTCGACGAAGAAGATCAGCAGGCCGTCCTCGAGAAAATGGAGCCCGACGATCGCGCGGCGGTCGTGGAGGCACTCAGTTATCCGGAAGAGTCCGCCGGTCGCCTGATGCAGCGCGACCTGTGCGCCGTCCCTGCGCACTGGAAGGTCGGCCAGGTCATCGACTACCTCCGCTCCGAAAGCGATCTTCCGGACGATTTCTGGGAGGTTTTCGTCGTCAATCCCGACCATCACCCGGTCGGCACCTGCAAGCTGTCGACGATCCTGCGGAAGCCTCGCGCGACGCTGGTCGGCGACATCATGGCGAAGGAGCAGACGCTCATCCCGGTCGACATGGACCAGGAAGACGTCGCGCTCCGCTTCCAGAAATATGCGCTCGTTTCGGCGGCGGTCGTGGACGACGACGGCCGGTTGGTTGGAATGATCACCGTCGACGACATCGTGCACATCATCCAGGAAGAAGCGGGCGAGGACGTGCTGCTCCTCTCCGGCGCGGGCGATGAAGGCGACATCAACGAGCCGGTGATCGAAAGCTACAAGAGCCGAGTCCGCTGGCTGATCACAAACCTCGGAACGGCGCTGGTCGCATCGACGATCATCAGTTTTTTCGAAGGAGCGATCGCGCAGCTGGTCATCCTCGCGGCGCTAATGCCGATCGTCGCGGGGGTCGGCGGCAATGCCGGCACGCAGACGCTGGCGGTCACGGTCCGCGCTCTTGCGACCAACCAGCTGACCGGCTCCAACCGGTGGCGCGCGGTCGGGCGGGAGATGCGGGTCGCCCTGCTCAACGGTGGCACCGTCGCGTTGATCCTGGGCGTCGGCGTGACGGTGGTGTTCCACAGTCCGTTGCTCGGCGGCGTGATCGCCGCGGCGATGTGCGCCAACATCCTCGTTGCGGGTACGGTCGGTTCGTTGGTTCCGCTGACGCTTGAACGGTTCGGAGTTGATCCGGCAGTCGGATCTTCAATCTTCGTCACGATGATGACGGATTCGATGGGCTTCCTTTTGTTCCTCGGCCTTGCGGTGGCGACCGGGCTGGTGGGCTAGGGCAGGTGCCCGCTCTTTCCTCGTTTCACGGCTAGATAATCGGCATTGTGCGGGTTGGCGGGCATATGGTGCGCCACGCGCTCCGCAACCTTGATGCCTTCTGCCTCCAGAGCGGCCACCTTGGTGGGATTGTTGGTGAGCAGGCGGACCTCCTCGATCCCGAGCTTGCGAAGGATTGCGGCTGCGTGTGCGTAGTCGCGTTCATCGTCCGCAAAGCCGAGGCGCAGGTTCGCATCGACCGTGTCCAGACCGCGATCCTGGAGCGCATAAGCGCGGAGCTTGTTGGCGAGCCCAATTCCGCGGCCCTCCTGCCGAAGATAAAGCAGGACACCGCCGCCCGCTTCGCCGATGAGCCGAAGCGCTTCCCTCAGCTGCGGCCCGCAATCGCACTTGAGCGAGCCGAACACGTCCCCTGTAAGACACTCGCTATGCAAACGGATGAGAGCGGGCTTTCCGCCGAATGCTCCGACGAGCAAGGCGACATGGTCCTGGCCGTCATCCGAACTCCGGAACGCGAAGATCTGCGTGTCGGGCATGTGGTCGAGGGGCAGCTTGGCACGGGATAGGAGAATTACCTCGGGACGCAGTTCCTCGTCGGTCAGCAGCCCGAGGGGAATGGATGTGGCGCCGTCCGCTGTATCGATGATCCAAAGGGCCGGCAGGAGTCCGGCAGCGCGCGCAAGGGCAAGCGCGGCCTGGGCGGCGTCGGGCGCATCGAGATGCAACGGCTGAAGCGGTCCGATCGGCGCGCGCGCGAAATCCTGCGCGGGGTCGGCAAGGGTCAGCGCGGCATCGCCGTCGAGCCAAGGCTCGCGTGCGACGAGGACGGGCTTCGCCGGGTCGGCGGCATCGCGCTCGTTGGCAAGAGACAAGGCGGCCGCGCGCCTTCCGCTCAGCAGTAGCGGCGCTTTGGCCTTGGGATCGAGAAGGCGGAGCAGTTCAGGAGTGGCGGTCTCGATCGAGACGAACGAGAATGGGCTGGCACCTTCGATTGCGACCGCGCGGCCGGTCCGCAGCGCGGCGATGGCCCGTTCGATCAGGCCGGAGCGGCTCAAACGGCGACCTCGCAGATCAGAGGCACGTGGTCCGACGGGCGTTCCCAGCTGCGGCAGGGTTCGAGAACGCGGTGCATAACCACCCGCTCCGAAGCGTCCGGCGACACCCACATGTGGTCGAGACGGCGACCGCGGTCGTTCTTGGTCCAGTCGGGCGAGCGGTAGCTCCACCAGGTGAAGTTGCGCTCGGGCGCGGGAACGAAACGGCGCCCGATATCGACCCAGTCATGCGCTTGCTGGAGACGGGCAAGCGCATCGACCTCGATCGGCGTATGGCTGACGACATCGAGCAAGGCCTTGTGGCTCCAGACATCGCATTCCAGCGGCGCTACGTTGAAGTCGCCGACGATCAGAGTTGGCTCCCTCAGTCCCTCGGACCAGCGCGTCATTCGCTCGATGAAGTCGAGCTTCTGTCCAAATTTCGGATTGACGCTGCGATCCGGAATATCGCCGCCCGCGGGGACGTAGACGTTCTCGAGGCGCAGGCCACAGGGGAGGCGCACGCCGATGTGGCGTGCCTCGCCATTGTCCTGCCAGTCGTGACTTCCGGAATCGCGAAGCTCGATGCGGCTGAGGATCGCGACGCCGTGGTGCATCTTCTGGCCCTTGAGGACCCGGTGCACATAGCCCTTCGTCTTGAACAAGTCGGCAGGGAAGATGTCGTCGGTGACCTTCGTTTCCTGAAGGCACAGCACGTCCGGCTGTTCCTCTCGCAGCAGGCGCTCGACGATGGCGAGGCGGGCGCGGACCGAGTTCACGTTCCAGGAGGCGATCTTGATGGTCTTGGACACGTCGCTGCGCTTAGCCCGTTCTGCATTTCAGGCAAAGGAAAGGCCCCCGCTCCGGGGGCATGGAGCGAGGGCCGACCAAGCGTTCGTCACGCAAGGGATCAAGCGAAGGCCGTGGGTAACAGGGGGAAACCCCAGGCTAAATCCGCCGGATCGGGGGATTGTTTATCAAATCGAACCTGTCGCGGCGATGAATAGTTTCAGATCGCTACGTTTTTTGTCACTTGCGTTTTTTGGGTTCCGCAAAGGTGAAAGCACTCTCGGGGACGGCCACGTTATAACGCTGGTTGTCGAGCTTGATGGTCGTCTTCTTGTTCTGCGCGTCGACCGCGGTCCAGCCTTCGAGCAGCAGTCCGCCGGGCGCTGACGGGGTCCGAACGAAGGCCAGCAGCAGAGTGCCGAACTCCGGACGGCGGGCATCGCGGGCGCGCACCAGCAGGAGGCGGTCATCCTTCTGCGGGACGATCCTGGCGATGCGGTTGATGTCCGGGTTGGCCGATAGGAGGATGCCGAGCGGAGTCTTGTTCAGATCCCAGCTGCTTTTTTGTCCGACCTCATAGTCGACGAAGGTCAGTTTGCTGCCGTTGCCAACCAATAGGAGGTCGTTGCCTTCGTATTGGAAGCGGATCCGGCCAGGACGTTTCAGCTGGAGCGTGCCGCGGACGATATGGTTCTTCGAGTCCGTCTGGACGAAGTTGGCGGTCATCGACTGAACGGCTGCAAGGTGCGTCTGGACCTTTGCGAGGTCGCCCGTCTGCGCCTGGGCAGGGACTGCCAGAGCGACGATCGCGACCGGGACGAGGGCGCGCGCGAATGTTGTCGGAAAGCTCATCTTCAAACTCCTGGGAATTTACGGGCCGTTTGGCAATCCGCCATTGAATGCGGACTGAACCCGCCGGTTCCCGGTCGTTCAGCTTCGCAAGAGCTCAGATTGGGTGGCCGTCAGGGTCGATCAGCACTTCTCGGCGTCCGACATGGTCCGGTTGGCCGACCAGCCCTTCCTTCTCCATCCGCTCGATGAGCCGGGCCGCACTGTTGTAGCCGACGCGAAGCTGGCGTTGGAGATAGGAGGTCGAAGCCTTCTGGCTTTCGGCGACGATCTGGACGGCCTTGCGGAAAAGCTGTGTCTCCGCATCGTCTTCGCCGCTCGGCTGGCCGTCGAACAAATAGCCGCCGTCTTCCGGCTCCTCGGTGACCGCCTGAATATAGTCGGGCACGCCTTGCCGCCGCCAATGCTCGGCAACCGCGCGGACCTCCTCGTCGCTGACGAAGGGACCATGGACTCGGATGATCTGCTTGCCGCCCGGCATATAGAGCATGTCGCCCTTCCCCAGCAGCTGTTCCGCGCCCTGCTCGCCGAGGATGGTTCGGCTATCGATCTTGCTGGTGACCTGGAAGCTGATCCGCGTCGGCAGGTTCGCCTTGATGACGCCGGTGATGACGTCGACGGACGGCCGCTGAGTCGCCATGATCAGGTGGATTCCGGCTGCGCGCGCCTTCTGGGCTAGGCGCTGGATCAGGAACTCCACTTCCTTGCCCGCCGTCATCATCAGGTCCGCGAGCTCGTCGACGACCACGACGATCTGTGGGAGAACGTCGTAATCGAGCTCTTCGACCTCGTAGAGCGGCTGGCCGCTGCTGGCGTCGTAGCCGGTCTGCACCCGCCGCCCGAGCTTGGAGCCCTTCGCCTTCGCGTCGCGAACCTTCTGGTTGAAGCTCGGAAGTGCGCGAACGCCGAGATTCGCCATCATGCGATAGCGCTCTTCCATCTGCTCGACCGTCCATTTGAGCGCGCGGATCGCCTTGCCGGGCTCGGTGACGACCGGCGCCAGCAAATGGGGAATGTCGTCGTAGCTGCT
>DASSFK010000232.1:0-6389 GCA_035694565.1 Sphingomicrobium sp. | reverse complement strand
TTGCTGCGGCGGTTCGGACGGATTGCCCGCAAGGCGGGCGGAAGCGTCCGGATCATCACGGCCGCAAAGTCCGACAATAATGCGACCATCGCGGCGGCTCGCCACACCTACTCGCGCCTTCTTCGCCGGCGAGTGCAGATGTTCGAGTATCAGCCGGCAAAGCTCCACACCAAGCTGGGGATCGTCGACAGCATCGTGCACATCGGCTCGTCGAACCTCGACTACCGGAGCCTCTACATCAATCTCGAGATCATGCTTCGGATCGACGACGATGGATTCGCCCACCAGATGCGCGGCTACTTCGAGCAGGAGATTGCCGACAGCAAGCAGATCACTGCTGCGGTGCAGAAGGAGCGCGGCACTTTCTGGCGCCGGTTCAAGTGGATGGCATCCTACTGGCTGGTCACGGCGCTGGACTACACGGTCACCAAGCGCCTGAACTTCAAGGAAGGCTAGTCGAGCGCTTCGCCGTTCTTCTTCCACGCCCAGAAGAGCGTCGCCGGCGGGACGTTGATCCACTCGAAACCGCGGTCGATCTTGTCGAAGTGCGGCTTGATGAAATCGAGCACCTTCGGGCTGAACTGGTAGATCAGGAAAGCGCCACCCGGACGAATCACGCGTGAGGTCGCTTCGGCAATCGCATCGCCGACACCCGGAGGAAGAGTGGAGAAGGGCAATCCCGAGAGCACGTAATCCGCATCGGGAAAGCCGCGGTCGGAAAGGATCTTCTCAACCTCCGCCGCAGAGCCGTTGACCGCGACGAGTCGCTCGTCGTCGATCGACTCCTTGAGGTAGCGGGTGAAATCGGGGTTGGTGTCGATCGTGAGCAAGGTTGCATCAGGCGCGAGACGGTCGAGGATCGGACGAGTGAAAGTGCCGACGCCCGGGCCATATTCGACGAAGAGCCTGGTGTTTTCCCAGTCCACGCGGCCGAGCATCTTGTCGATGAGGATCTTGCTCGACGGGATGATCGAGCCGACCATAACCGGATGCTTCAGGAAGCCCCTGAGGAACTGCCATTGCGGGCTTGGACTGCGCCGCGTTGCGCGGCGGGCGAGTCGTCGGGGCCCCTTGAGGGTCCGGGCTGTCGAAGTCGGCAAATCAAGCTCCGTGCGGGAAACGGCGGTGCGTTCGCAAATGCATCGCCTCTTGGCAAGGTTCCGATGACATGCATGCGGCGGGACGAACCGTTACGGTGGCGTTTTGGAATGAGCGCATGTCATTGATCCGGCGTAGTTTCGAGCGTTAGGAACTAGCATGCCAAAGCTCCATATGACCAAGGTCGCCTTCGGCTGCCGAGACCTCGACGCGCTTCGCGCACGAGTGACGACGCGCTCGGAAGGCGGAGAGCTGCGAGTCCCGACGAGGATGCGGCCAAAGCGTTCGGCCGAGCTGGTAGGCGGAAATCTCTACTGGATCGTCAAGCACAGGGTCATCGGCTGCAACCGGATTCTCGCCTTCGAAGATCGCGAGGATGGGCGGATCAACATCGTCTGCACGGCGGAATTGGAAGCGATCGCTCCCATTCCGCGGCGGGCGCACCAGGGCTGGCGCTATTTCGAGAACGAGGACGCTGGAGACGCGGACGAAACCGGCATCGGCGAACTCCCGCCCCAGCTTTACGGACGGCTGTCGGCCCTTGCTCTGGTCTGACGAACGCAGTCGGCTTGCCGACGTTTGGGCCGCGAGCTATCGCCGCAGCAGCAACATTCCAGGAGGCTCAGCATGACCAGGCTCACCGTTTCATCGCGGATCGATTCGAAGGTGGCGGAGAGAGCGATGCTCAACCATCCCTTCTACCAGGCCTGGACCGAAGGCCGCCTGCCACTCGACACTCTGCGCGCCTATTCCCGGCAGTACTTTCACCATGTCGAAGCCTTTCCAAGCGCGGTCAGCGCCGTTCACAGCACCTGCCCCGACCGTGACGGCCGTCGGATGCTTGCCGAAAATCTCGCCGAGGAAGAGGGCCTGGAGGCGGGCAAACAGGACCATGCCAGCCTGTGGCTGATGTTCGCCTGCGGTTTGGGTGAGGCCGAGGATGCGGTCCGCGCTCAGAAGCTCAATCCGGAGACGCTGGCGCTGATCGAAACCTTCCGCAAGCTGTCTCGCCGCTCCTATGAGGCAGGCCTCGGCGCTCTTTATGCCTACGAAAGCCAGTTCCCGGCTGTTGCCAGCGCGAAGATCGAAGGGCTGATCGAGCGCTACGACGTGAAGGACGAGGAGACCCTCCTTTTCTTCCGTGTCCATGAAGGCGCTGACGTCGAGCATAGTCGCGTCTGCCGCGAGCTCCTCGACCGCCTTCCCGAAGGGCAACGCGAGGAAGCCGTCGCCGCCGGTGAAGAGCTCGCCGGAGCCCTGTGGAGCTTCCTTTCCGGCGTCGAGCGCGAGAGCGAACTGACGGTGCAGTAGGGTCGGAGTCTGGCACGCTTGACGAATAGTCAAGCGACCTTGATTATCGGGAAGATACGCAGTAAAGCGTCCTTGTCTATTAGATAAGGATGCTTGTCATGGTGGGAGATCGTAGCGACGCAATCCGCCGGTATGTGCGCCGATTGGCGGTGCTCATGGCCGTCTATCTGCTGACTCTTTACGCGGCGGTGATGCTGTTTCGGGCCAATGCCGTCAGCGGTTTTCCCGCTTACGCTTTGGCCCTCCTTCCGGCCCTTCCGGTCATCGGCGTCTTCTGGGCCGTGATGCGTCTGCTCGTCGAGGAAAAGGACGAGTTCATCCGGATGATCCACGTTCGCCAGTGCCTGTTCGCGACCGGCTTCTGCCTGAGCGTTGTGACGGTCCGCGAATTTCTCCAGAACTTCGACCTGGTCCAGCCAGGCAATGGCATGTTCGGCGTGGTCTTCTTCTGGGCGATCGGGCTCGGGCTGGGTGCGGTCTACAACCGCTTCACCATCGGCACCGCAGGCTGCGCGTGAACAACCGCCTGAAGGTTCTCCGGGCGGAGCGGAACTGGAGCCAGAACGACTTGGCCGAGAAGCTCGACGTGTCGCGCCAGAGCGTCAACGCGATCGAGACCGGAAAGTATGATCCTTCGCTTCCGCTCGCCTTCCGCATCGCCGAGCTGTTCGGACTTGCAATCGAGGAGGTGTTCGAAAGCCCCAGCCGCCGGAGTTCGGCCGCGATCTAGGCCGGTTCGACCTGTGCAATCGCTTCGTCGATGATCGCTTCGGCCTGCAGGAACAGCCGGGTGTCGACGACCAGGCCCGAGGCGTGGGCATTCTCGATCACCTGTTCCGGCCGCGAGGCGCCGATGATCGCCGAGGCGACGTTCGGCTCGCGAAGGACCCAGGCCAGCGCGAATTGCGGCAAGGTCAGGCCCGCTTCCTCCGCGATCGGCTTCAGCTTCCGGACCGAACGGAGCAGATCGGGCTGCATCAGTCGCTGGATGAACCCGCCCATCTCCTCGCTGGTCGCGCGCGTCCCCGCAGGCGGCGGCTGGTCGGGATCATATTTGCCCGTGAGGACACCCTGGCCGAGCGGCGACCAGACAATCTGCGAAATCCCGTTGTCGGCCGAAATCGGGATGACCTCTTCCTCCGGCTCCCGCCAGACGAGCGAATATTGCGGCTGGCTCGACACGAATGCCTTGAGTCCGCGGGATTTCGAGATCTCCAGGGACTCGCGGATCTTGTCCGCCGGCCATTCCGAGAAGCCGATGTAGCGGACCTTGCCGCTGTCCACCGCTCGGTCCAGCGCTTCCATCGTCTCCTCGAGCGGCGTTCCGCTGTCATAGCGGTGGCACTGATAGAGATCGACGTAATCGGTCTGAAGCCGCTTCAACGATGCGTCGAGCTGCTTTTCAACTTGCGCCCGCGACAGGCCGTAGTCGGTGTCCGTCATCGGGAAGTAGAGCTTGGTCGCGAGCACGTAGCTGTCGCGGGGCCGTTCCTTCAGGGCCTCTCCGAGAAAGGCCTCGGCGGCCCCACGGCCGTAGATGTTCGCCGTGTCGATGAAATTGATGCCCACGTCGAATGCCGCATCGAGGCAGGCTCGCGCCTTGTCCGCCTCCACGCCGACCCCGTAGGTCAGCCAGGAGCCAAGCGAGATTTCGGATATGTCGAGGCTGCTGTCGCCGAGCTTGCGGTATTTCATGGGCGGATCCTTTCATCGGAGCGCCGACTATCTAGGCTCTGGGCTAAGCCGCCGGTAGACCCCGGCCGCAATGAATCGAGTTGACCAATGACCGAGCTTGCCTTTCTCGATCCCGGCGACGGGTCCCGCCTCGCCTACCGAAAGCGGGAAGGACGCGGCCCGGGAATCGTCTTCCTCCCAGGCTATGCATCCGACATGGACGGCGCGAAGGCCGTCGCGCTCGATGAGTTTGCCGCCGAGCACGGACTTTCCATGCTTCGACTCGATTATTCGGGCACGGGTTCGTCCGATGGCGAGTTCGAGGCCGGTACGCTCAAGCGCTGGGTGGATGAAGCTTGCCTGATGGTCGAGCGATTGACTGAAGGCCCGGTCGTCCTGGTCGGGTCGTCGATGGGTGGCTGGGTGGCGCTTCACCTGGCTCTCCGCCGACCGGATCGAATTGCCGCATTGGTCGGCATTGCGGCGGCGCCCGACTTCACCGAATGGGGCTTTCCCGATCACCTCAAGCGGCGCCTCGCGGCCGGCGAGACTCTTCGGCGCGAGTTTCCGGATGGCGGCTCGCAGGTCACGACGAGCGCCTTTTGGACGTCGGGCCAGGCCTTGCGGCTGCTCGAATCCGAAGTCGCGGTCGATTGCCCGGTTCGCCTGATCCACGGCGACAGCGACGACGCGGTCCCTCCGGAGATCGCCTTTCGCCTGAAGGATCGGCTGCGTTCAGGCGATGTGCAGGTGACGATCATCAAGGGCGGCGGTCACCGCCTGTCGGAGCCGCACGAGATCGACTCGATCCAGCGCACCGTGGCAGCCCTCCTGGAGCCTTCCAAATGATCCTCGTCATCGCCGCCGCAATCGCAGCCGCTCCCGCGCCGGCCGCCACCTGCCCGAACCTCGTCACTCCGCAGGCATTCGTTTGCCGGGCGGTTCAGGCGAGCAATTCGGGGGATCCGGAAGCCGCTGCGCAGGCATTCGAGCAGGCCGCCGGGGCGCAGACCGACGAGGCCGAAAAGGCGCGGTCCTGGGCCGCGGCGGGCAACATGTGGATTGCCGCCAACCAGCCGGGCAAGGCCGCGCTCGCCCTCGACAAGGCGCTGACGGGCACCGGCCTGAAGGCCGAGCAGCGCGGCGAGGCCCTGCTCGACCGGGCCCGGGCGGCCGAGGCCCAGAACGACCTCAAGGTCGCGCGGGCGAAGCTGACCGAAGCCGAGCGCGCGATTTCCGAAGATCCCTTCCTCTGGTACTTCTCGGCAGCGCTTGCCATCCGCGAGAATGACGTCGTCACGGCGAAAACCGCGATCGGACGAGCGCTTACTATCGAGCCCAACAATCCGACCGTCCTTTTCGAGGCTGGCCACGTCTATCACTTCGCCGGCGAGGTCGAGGCGGCGCGCAGCTACTGGTCGCGCGCATCCGCCGCCGATCCGAACGGCAAGTCGGGACAGGCGGCGCGGGAAGCGCTCAAGCTCCTCCCCGCGCCAACCACGACGCCAGTCGGCCGCTAGCCCAGGTCGTAATCGATCGTCGTTACGACGCGCACCTTCTGGAACGGGGAGCTGCCGCCGCCCGATCCGCATTCGTCGCATTCCTCGCCGTCGCGAGCGCCGATTGAAAAATAGCCCTGGCTGGCGGTCTTGATCCGGCCGACTTCGGCTCCGCTGTCGCGAGCGAATTGCTCGGCGCTCAACCTCGCGTTCTGGTTCGCTTCGGCAATCATCTGCGGCTTCAGCTTGTTGAGGCCGGTGAAGACGTAATTCACGTTCGAGCCGTTGATCGGAACACCGTCGCGGATCAGTTCCGACTGGCGGGCATAGGCGTCGCGGACTTTCATCACGTTGCGGCTTCGAAGCTGAATCGAGCGGCTGACGATGACCCGCTCTTCCTTGCGGTCGCGATCGAAGCTCGAGTTCGCATTGATCGCCGTGTCGCTGATCTCGCCCGGTTTGAATCCGGCCTTCTGAAAGAAGGTTCGAACGGCCCTGCTCTTCTGGTCGACAGAGGCCTGGACCGGCGCCAGCGTCGTCCCTTCATCGGAGAAGGACACGCTCCAGGTCGCGAGGTCGGCGGTTACGTCGCGCTCGGACACGCCGCGAACGGTGACCGTCCTTTCCGCCATCTTCGCACGGCGAAGGCCGTCGCCCAGAACATAACCGCTTGTCGTCAAACCCACGGCAAAGATCGCCACCGCGCCCAAAAGGACGGCACGGCTGTCCTGCAGCTTCTGGATCATGGATTGATACCCTGCGTTCGTCGTATTGCTGACGATCACCGGACACCATCGCCGGTCAGTA
>DASSFK010000231.1:0-3215 GCA_035694565.1 Sphingomicrobium sp. | reverse complement strand
CCAGGTTCCGTCGGGGCTCGGCAATTTCTGGCGCAAGCTCGCCGCCTTCGCCGGCCCCGGCTACCTGGTCGCGGTCGGCTACATGGACCCGGGCAATTGGGCGACCGACATCGCCGGCGGATCGGCATTCGGCTACAGCCTATTGTCGGTCGTCCTGTTCTCGAACCTGCTTGCGATCCTCCTCCAGTCGCTTGCCGCCAAGCTCGGGATCGTCGCCGGGCTCGATCTCGCCCAGGCCTGCCGCACCCAGTATCGCCGCTCCACGAGGATCGCCCTTTGGCTCCTGTGCGAGGTAGCGATTGCGGCCTGCGATCTTGCCGAGGTGATCGGGACCGCGATCGCGCTGCAATTGCTGTTCGGCATCCCGCTCGCGGTCGGGGTCTGCCTCACCGCATTCGACGTGCTTCTAATCCTGATGCTGCACCAGCGCGGGTTCCGGTACCTCGAGGCTTTCGTGATCGCCTTGCTGGTGGTTGTCGCGAGCTGCTTCGCGATCGAACTTGTGCTGTCGAAGCCGAGCCTCGCGGCGATCGCGAAGGGTTTCGTTCCGTCGCCGCGGATCACGAGCGACCCGACCATGCTCTTCGTGGCGGTTGGGATCCTCGGAGCGACCGTGATGCCGCATAATCTCTATCTGCATTCGTCTTTGGTCCAGACGCGCAGGTTCGAGCGCAGCGAAAATGGGCTACGCGAGGCGGTCCGGTTCGCGACGCTCGACAGCACGATCGCCTTGCTCCTCGCCTTCCTGATCAATGCCTCGATCCTCATCCTCGCCGCGGCGGCCTTCCAGTCGCGCGGGCTGGTCGATGTAACGGACATTCACCGGGCGCACGCCCTGCTCTCGCCGACTCTCGGAGCAGCCGCTGCGAGCGTTCTGTTCGCGACCGCCCTGCTCGCCTCGGGCCAGAATTCCACCGTCACCGCGACGCTCGCCGGCCAGATCGTGATGGAGGGCTTCGTCCAGATCCGCATGGCCGCATGGGCGAGGCGGCTGGTGACTCGGCTCTTCGCGATCGTCCCCGCGGTGCTTGTCGCGATGCTCTACGGCGACCGGGCGATCGACCGGCTCCTGATCCTCAGCCAAATCGTCCTCAGCCTGCAGTTGCCCTTCGCGGTCGTGCCCCTGGTCCGGTTCACAAGCGATCGGAGGCTGATGGGCCGGTTCGCCAACCGCGGCCTGCTGAAGGCGTGCGCCTGGGCCGCCTCGATCGTCATCATCGGCTTGAACCTGAAGCTCCTGGCCAGCGTCATCATGCCTTGATGGAGCCAAGACGCGTATTCGGACTGCTAACGGCGAAGTGGGCGCTCGCGGCCGCGCGGGAGCATTCGCGACAGCCCCCCGTCGCGAAGGACATATTGATGATAGAGGGCGGCGGCGGCATGGCCAGTGGCGACAAGGATGATCGCCCAGCCGTTCCACTCGTGCAGGTCGCCGACCTCGCGGTTCGCGCCCCGGCTCCACGCCGCGAAGGGTGGAGGGATTGAAAGGCCGAAGAAGCTCATGGCCTCGCCTCCCGACCACCGAAGCAGGAAGCCGAGCACCGCTTGGGCCGCGAGCATGACGTAAAGGAGAGCGTGCACGCCGCTCGAAGCAAAACGCACCCACCCGGTGTCGAGCGAGCGCACCCGGTGCGAGGGGATCAGCCTCCAGATCAGCCGAACGACGATGAGACCGGTCAGGATGATCCCGAACGACATGTGGGCCACCACCATGAGGTGGCGCGTCGGCCGTCCCGAGAGCCCCCAGAGTTGGGCAAGCGCCATTTGGACCAGGACGAGAATGACGGTGGTCCAGTGCAGGAATATCGCGACGGGGTCGTACCTGCTCCTTCCCCCAGCCGTGGAAACCGGAGCGGCGGCCCGGCACGCCGGATCGCCCGCCGGCGTCCCTGAGGCCGTCTTGTGTCTCGGTCGCAGCATCAGCCCTCCAGCGCGGGCAAGCCAGTCCCAAATTCCGCCGGGCCGGCGGGGGCTTGCCGTCCCGCCCTCAGCCGCGCTCGGGCGCCGGAGCCGGCGGCGGCGGCGGCGCGGGTAGCGGGGCAGGAGGAATCGGCGCCATCGGCGGCGGCGGCGGCGGCGGGAGCGGCGGCGGCGGAACGATAATCGGAGGCGGGGCAGGCGCACCGAACGCGTAGATGAGGCTTGCGAGCAGGCTCCACGCCCCGAACCTTACATGAGTATCGGTTCCGACAAGCGCGTTCGTGGTCTGGGCGATGCTCTCAATGCCGTCACCCTGGCCGTCGCAATCATCATCATCGTCGTCGTCGCAATCGTCGTCGTCGCCGCTGACCGGTATGTCGAACCGGCGCGGGTTGCCGGCGAACGCGAAGGTATCATCGCTGCCGATCTTGCCAGTTCGGAAGTAGCGGCCCTTGAGGCCGATCTCGAGATGATCACCGACCGGATAATAGACTCCGGCGATCGCCTGCCAGGCAAGCTTGCCCCTGCTCTCGCCGGCGAAATGGACGCCGCCGTAGCCGAGGCCGCCCCCGATATAGGCGCCGGGGCCGTGGTTGCCGCCGAGGTCGAGGAGGGCGTTGGCCATGGCCGACCAGACGTGGACGCGGTTGTCGAGGCGGAAGTCGCTCGCGACGATGGCGGGCAATCCCGGCGCCCCTGGATCCGGCGGATCGGAAGGTCGGTTGAGATCGGCGTTGAGCCGTTCGAGAAGGGCGGGCCCCACGCGCGAGCGGACCTTCGCGCTCTTGTAGCCGAGCTCACCCTCGAGCCGGATCAGGCCGAAGTCATAGCCTGCGATAAAGTCGCCATCCCAGCCTGTCTTGACGTTGAAATCGAACGGCTCCGCCGACGTGAAGCCCACGGGCCCTGCCGGAATCCCGGGCGGAAGAGTGCCACCGTTGTTTGGAAAATTTGTGTTCGTCGTCGTATAATCGACGAAGACATCGCCGCTCGGATCCCTCGGAAAGGTGACCCCAAGCTCGACTCCAGTGTAGAAGGAGCCGTCCCTGGCGGCGGCGGGCGCGGAGATAACGAGGACCGCGCTGGTGAAAAGCAGGTGTCTACGCATCGGCGATCTCCTTCCGGACGCCGTCTGCCGCCGATGATCGGGATAGGAGGCCCCTGATTGCACGCGCCGACGACGATGCCCTGCCGGTTCCGGTTAGCACGCGGCCGTATTTGGCAAATTAAACTGTTATTATTGCGCCCCGAGAGCTGAGTCCGCCTCCTCGAGCCAGGTCCGAGTCCCGCCGCTC
>DASSFK010000230.1:0-2535 GCA_035694565.1 Sphingomicrobium sp. | reverse complement strand
CTTATGGACGCCACTCTCGCCGCTCTGCTTGGAGCCGTCATCGGCGGGCTCCTGTCGGTTCTTGCCTCGTGGCTGGCGCAGCGGATCCAGGCCCGTGGGCAATGGCTTGCGCAGGAAATCCGGCGCCGGCAGGAGCTTTACAGCGAATTCCTGGAAACAGCCGTCCGCGGCTATGGAGAAGCCCTGCTTCGGCAGGAGCCCGATGTCGCTATGCTGGCCAAGCTCTATGGCGAGCTCGGACGCATGCGCCTCCATTCGTCGCCCGAGGTCATCGAGGAGGGACTGGTGATTTCCCACAAGATCCTCGCCGCCTATACCGATCCCGACAAGACGGTCGTCGAGATCAGGGACCTGCTTGCGAACGACTCGCTGAGGCTGTTCGATCGCTTC
Source organism: Sphingomicrobium sp. (assembly GCA_035694565.1). Lineage (GTDB taxonomy): Bacteria > Pseudomonadota > Alphaproteobacteria > Sphingomonadales > Sphingomonadaceae > Sphingomicrobium. The sequence goes on along the minus strand of DASSFK010000230.1, from coordinate 2,145 downwards.
GGCGACCTGTGCCGCGCGGAGCTCGACGCCCTCCGGGTGAAGCATCTCTAGCGGCCACCGCCCCGATTGCTTGACTCAGGGCGCTGACATTCCTATCTCCATTCCATCCCGATCCACCGGTTCCGGCGGCGCACTTGTGCGCGCGTCGGTTTTTCGTTTGGAATTGGGCTTAACAAGCGACGAGATGGGTGTCGATTGCCGGGGTCATTGTCTCCCGCCGCCGACTCCTGTGGAGCTGAAGAAGGGTAGAGAATGGCTCGTATTGCCGGGGTTAACATCCCCACGAACAAGCGCGTTGAAATCGCGCTCACCTACATCCACGGCATTGGCCGCACCTCGGCCAAGGAAATCATCGGCAAGCTTGGAATCGCTCCCGAGCGCCGTGTTCAGGACCTGACCGACCAGGAAGTCCTGCACATCCGCGAAGCGATCGACCGCGATTATTCGGTCGAGGGCGACCTTCGCCGCGGGACCGCGATGAACATCAAGCGTCTCATGGACCTCGCCTGCTATCGTGGCCTCCGCCACCGCAAGGGCCTCCCGGTCCGCGGCCAGCGCACGCACACCAATGCGCGCACTCGCAAGGGCAAGGCCAAGCCGATCGCCGGAAAGAAGAAGTAACTTCTTTCAAGGGTTTAACTTCGCCTTGGACCCAAAGGTCGGGCGAATGGATGACAGGATTAACTGAATGGCACGCGAACCACAGCGCCTCCGCAGGCGGGAACGCAAGAACATCACGGCCGGCGTCGCTCACGTGAACGCCAGCTTCAACAACACGATGATCACCATCACCGATGCGCAGGGCAATGCGATCGCCTGGTCGAGCGCCGGAATGATGGGCTTCAAGGGCAGCCGCAAGTCGACTCCGTACGCGGCGCAGGTTGCCGCCGAGGATGCCGGCCGAAAGGCAGCCGATCACGGTGTCCGCACCCTCGAGGTCGAGGTCAAGGGTCCGGGTTCGGGCCGCGAGAGCGCCCTTCGCGCGCTTCAGGCGGTCGGGTTCACGATTACCTCGATCCGCGACGTCACGCCGATCCCGCACAATGGCGTGCGTCCGAGCAAGAGGCGCCGCGTCTAACCAGCGCGGCCGCCGTCGCTGGGTGGTTCCAGCGGCAGTTTGAAATTTTCGGGCGGGACCCCACCTCCCCCGCCCAGGGCTAGGGAAGAAACATGGCCGTCAACGCGAAGAACTGGCAGGAACTCAAGAAGCCGAACGCTCTGGAGCGCAAGCAGGGCGCCGGCGACGCGCGCCGTCGCGCCGTTTTCGTCGCCGAGCCGCTGGAGCGCGGCTTCGGAATGACGCTCGGCAACTCGCTTCGCCGAGTGCTGCTGAGCTCGCTTCAGGGCGCAGCAGTCACCTCGATCAAGATCGAGGGCGTTCTGCACGAATTTTCGAGCCTCGCGGGTGTCCGTGAGGACGTCACCGACATCGTGCTCAACGTGAAGCAGGTCGCTCTCAAGATGGAAGGCGAAGGTCCCAAGCGGCTGAACCTTTCGGCGACGGGCCCGGCGGAAGTCACTGCGGGCATGATCCAGGCGACTGGCGACATCGAAGTCACCAACCCCGATCTCGTGATCTGCCACCTCGACGACGGCGCGACGCTCAACATGGAGCTGACCGTCGACATCGGTAAGGGCTACGTCCCGGCAGCCGCGAACCGTCCGGCTGACGCTCCGATCGGCCTGATCCCGGTCGACGCCCTGTACAGCCCGGTCCGCCAGGTCGCCTACAAGGTCGAGAACACCCGCGTCGGGCAGGAACTCGACTACGACAAGCTCACGCTGACGATCGAGACCGACGGCACTGTCGCTCCGGAAGATGCGCTCGCCTACGCGGCCCGGATCCTCCAGGACCAGCTGCAGCTGTTCGTCCACTTCGACGAGGGCCAGGTCCGCGCAGCCGCGCCGATGACGGCCGGCGTTGCGGTCACTCCGACGGAGACGGCCACCGATGCCAACCAGCTCAATCGCTACCTCCTCAAGAAGGTGGACGAGCTGGAGCTGTCGGTCCGTTCGGCGAACTGCCTGAAGAACGACAACATCATCTACATCGGCGACCTCGTTCAGAAGACCGAGGCCGAGATGCTCCGCACGCCGAACTTCGGCCGCAAGAGCCTCAACGAGATCAAGGAAGTCCTTGCCTCG
>DASSFK010000229.1:0-3020 GCA_035694565.1 Sphingomicrobium sp. | reverse complement strand
TGTTCCTCGCGATAGCGTTCGACGCGTTCGCCGAGCCGTTCGTCGTTAACAGCAAGGATGGAAGCCGCCAGGAGACCGGCGTTTATGGCCCCCGCGCGGCCGATCGCGAGCGTTCCAACCGGCACTCCGGCGGGCATCTGGACGATCGAAAGGAGGCTGTCCATGCCCTTCAGCGCCTGGCTTTCGACGGGGACGCCGAGCACGGGAAGGCTGGTCATAGAAGCGGCCATTCCGGGCAAATGCGCGGCACCTCCGGCGCCGGCGATGATCAGCTTCAGACCGCGCTCTCTTGCGGAAGACGCATAATCGTAGAGGCGCCTTGGCGTGCGATGCGCGGAGACGACCTTGACCTCATGGCTGACGCCGAGCTTGTCGAGCGTCTCGGCCGCGTGGCGCATGGTCTCCCAGTCGGAGCTGCTGCCCATGATGATTCCGACCAGCGGCCGCGACATGTCCCCTTTGATCCTCCGCCTCAGCAACTGTGCCGTTTAGGAACATGAAACCGCGCGTGCAACGCTTGGGGGGATGCTCCAGTATTTTCCCCGTAACGGATTCGGGTTATGTCTCACACAGCAAAGGGGAATCTCGGACGCCCATGAATGATGTGGTCATCGAAGTGACCGATCCTGACACCTTGCTGGCAGAGATCAGGCGACTGCGCTCGGAGATTGCCTTGCTGCACGAGCGCGTCGAATTGCTCGATCGCCTCGCCTATCAGGACGTTCTCATCGACCTTCCGAACCGGCGCGGCTTCCTCCGCCAGATGGAGGCGGCGATCGACCGGGTCAGTCGGTACGACGATAGCGCGGCAATGCTCTTCGTCGACATCGACGGCCTGAAGATGATCAACGACACCTTCGGTCACCAGGCTGGCGACGAGGCCTTGATCCTGGTCGCGCAGATGCTGTCCGACGGAGTCCGCAAGAGCGACTGCGTCGCGCGACTCGGCGGCGACGAATTCGGAATCCTGCTCGAACGGGCGAACGAGGAAAGCGCGCTGGAGACGTCGAGCCGACTGGTTTCGATGATCGCGGGCTGCGAGTTCTGCTTTCAGGGCACTTGCCTGCCGCTCAGCGTCGCGATCGGAATTTCGGTGATCGAGCCCAACGACTTGCCTGACGCGGTCATGGCCCGGGCCGACATGGCGATGTATCGCCAAAAAGCCGCGGCCTAGGCCGCGCGCTCGCTCAAATAGTAGCGGTCGCCGACGCTGAGATCGTCGTTCAGTTCATAGACGAGCGGCTGACCGGTCGGAATCTCGACGCCGACAATCTCCTGATCACCAATGTTCGACAGATGCTTGATGATCCCTCGGATCGAATTTCCGTGGGCGGCAACCAGGACTCGCTCGCCGCGCCTTAGGGCAGGCGCGATCTCGGCCTCGTAATAGGGCAGAGCGCGAGCGATCGTGTCCTTGAGGCTTTCGGTGTTCGGCACGGGAAGGCCCGAGTAGCGGCGGTCGCCGGCGACATTATATTCGCTGTCGTCCGGAAGCGGTGGCGGCGGGATGTCGTAGGAGCGGCGCCAGATCTTGACCTGCTCCGCACCGACCTTGTCGATCATCTCCTGCTTGTTGAGTCCGGTCAGCCCGCCATAGTGCCGCTCGTTGAGGCGCCAGTCCTTGGCGACCGGGAGCCACAGGCTTCCGAGCTCATGAAGCACCAGGTGAAGCGTTCGGATCGCCCGGGTCAGGACGCTCGTGTAGCAGCGGTCGAACGCGTAGCCGCGCTCCTTCAGAAGCACTCCGGCAGCGCGCGCTTCGGCAACGCCCTGCTCCGAGAGATCGACGTCCCACCAGCCGGTGAACCGGTTCTCCAGGTTCCATTGCGACTGCCCGTGGCGGAGCAGGACGAGCGTCGGCATCAGGCGTCGATCTTGGCGGCCTGGGGCTTGTCCGCCGTTTGCGTCTTGAGGTCGGGAAGGATCGCGTGGAGCGCGTCGAGGCAGGCGAAGGCGAGGAACTTCGAACGCTCCGGGCTCCAGCCGTAAAGCGGGTCGGGCAGGTCGAAATTGTCCTTGAACGGCATTTCGAGAGTCATCGACACGCAGCCATAACGCTCGGCGAGCTGCGTCGTCGACATGGACATGTTGGCCTCCCCCGGCGGCGGGATTTCATATCCCTGGCGAGTCTGGAAGTCGGGCGAGATCCGCTCGAGATTGTCGGAGAAGGCCTTGAACAGGCCAACCTGGCGATCGGTCAGGGACGGAATGCCTTCGAATCCAGCAAGGAAGTTGGCCGGGATGGCTTCGTCGCCGTGGATGTCCATGGCGAAATCGACTCCCGTCTCGTCCATCGCATTGCGGACGTGGAGAACTTCCGGGCTCTTCTCGGCCGACGGCGCATGCCATTCGCGGTTGAGGTTCACGCCGACCGCATTGGTGCGCAAGTGGCCGCGCTTCGATCCGTCCGGATTCATGTTCGGGACCACTTTGAACGTGCAGTCGCGGCGAAGAACGCGCGCCACCGGATCGTCGGGATCGGTCAGCTTTTCGAGCGCGCCTTCCATCCACCATTCCGCCATGCTCTCGCCCGGATGCTGGCGGGCATAGAGCCAGACGCTGACGTTTCCCTCGCCGATGGTCAGGCAATCGAGGTCCTGCCCGTCGAGCGACTTTCCGAGCGACCGGTAGTCGACGATCGGAAGCGATGCGTAGGTCGCGATCAGATCGTGATGACGCTCCATCGAGTAAGGCGCGAAATAGGCGAGCCAGACGCAGTCGGTCGCAGGCGTGAAGCGGATCGTCAGGACGCCGTTGGCATAGCTTGTGTCGTGCACTCGCAGCCATTCCTCGCGGTCGCTCGAAACCACCGCCTTGTAGTCGGGCCAGCCGTTCGGATAGGCGGAGTCGGCGCAGTTCACGATGCGCAGCGTGACCTCGCGGCCCTCGCCGCCCGCGAGACGGAAATAGAACCATTGATAGAAGTCGGACATGTGGTCTTTGACGATCTCGAGATCGACCGTGTTGCCGTCCTGTTTCACGACGCGGATGTTGCCTGCGTCGAACGCGCTCGAAATCGT
>DASSFK010000228.1:0-12745 GCA_035694565.1 Sphingomicrobium sp. | reverse complement strand
AAAATCCGTTGCCGATCCTCTCGAACAGCCGCCGTTCGGCGAGCGAGAGTGTCGCCGACGATCCGGCGGGTGCGCCGTCGCCGCCGTAATAGAGGTCGACGAGGCCGACGATCGCTGTCCGCTCCATTGAGAGCGCCATCGAACCCTCGAGCGGCGCCATCCGGATGTGGACGCGCTCGACGTCCGCGGCCTGGGGTTGGTCCTCGAATCTGACCGGCGACGCCACGACCGAGGCCGGCAAAGCGAGAAGCTCGGTGAACAAGTCCGCAAGCCCGCGCTCGAGCTTGCGCGCGACCCGCTCAAGACCCGGAAATGCCGGGGCGTCCGGGATCGGGCGGACCAGGCTCGCGGCGTCAGCGGCCTTCGCCCCCTTCTCAGGGACGGTCTTCGCGGATTTCCTGCTCACTGGATGACGAGGCTCGTGAAATAGACGTTGTCGATCCCGCCAAAGCCCTCCTTCTCACGAAGGACCTGGTTAACGGCCTTGGTCAGCTCGCGCTGGAGCTCCTGCTTTCCGGCGGGCGTGGCGAGAATGGCCGGGTCCTCGTCGGACAGTACCATCAGGGCCGCCGAGCGGATTGGAACGGTCTGGCGCTGGACGTTCTCGACGACGCGGTGGTCGTAATAGGTGGCGAAACTCAGTCCGACCTGGATGATCCCGCCATTGGCGAGGTTGGCCGTGAACGGCTGGTCAAGGGGGACATAGGTCACTTCGAACCGGCGTGGATCGACCACAACGGCATCGCTCTTGACCGAGACCGTTCCGACCTTGGGCGCCGGAGCCTTTTCACCGCCCTCGCCGTCCGCGGGCTCGCTGTCATTCTCGCCACGCTCGACGAGCTTGGGGCGAAGCGGGTCTTCTTTCGGCCCCGAGCGGGGGAAAGCATGACCCGCGTAGAGGCCGAGACCGAGGCCTCCGGCGGTCAGCAGCAGCGCTGCAATCCCCACGATCAGGACGATCTTCAGCTTGCTCTTCTTCTGCGTTGGCGGCGGAGGAGCGGCCGCCGGTCTCTTTGTGGGCATCTACGAGATCCTTCAGGCGAAGCGGCCGCTCGGCCGCCGGTCGGTGGGGGACTGGCTCTGCTTGGTTTCGGTCAGAGCGGCCTCGATGAAGGCCGATCGCGAAGCGTGCTGCCGGTCGTCGCGGTGGCGCTCTGCGCCGCCTTGGCCAAATGAAATGCTGGTCGCTGCGACCTTGAGCCCATTCGAGCGCATGTCGTCGGATAATTGGTTCTGAGCCGCGGCCACCGCCGACCGGCCATGCTCGCTGTCGGTTCGGATGGCGACCGACACGCCTGCGTCGGATGCCTGGAGCCGGACATCGACCTGGCCAAGCTCGCGGCCCTCGACCTTGAAGGCGGCTCGGGCGCTCGATCCGGACAATTCCGCGATGTCGCGGACCAAAGCGTCGAGCTGGCGAAGGTCGCTGTTGGACGGAAGCGACGCCGAGAAATCCGCCGGCGAGGCTGAAACACCAGCCGAGGGCCCTTTCAACGGCTGCGCAATCGGCACTCCGGGGCCGTTCTGCTCGATCACCAAGGCCAGAGTGTCGGCCTGCGGATCGGCCATTGCCGGCCCGACGGCCGGATCCGCGAGTGATTTATGTTCGGAAGGAGCGGCCGCCTGGATATAGACTGGCCGCTGCTGGAAACCGGAACCCGACGAGACCAATTCCTCGATTTCAGGCGCGACAATCGGGCCGGGTGGCGCGGTCGGCACCGGCGGGACTTGGACAAGGACCGCCGCAGGAGGGAGCTGCGGCCCGTCCCGGTCCGCCTCACCATCTGCGCTGCCACGTTCATCGGCAGGATCGTCCTCAGATGCCGATACGGCGTCCACCACCCGGCGAAGGGAAAACGGGGCCGGCAGCGGCAAGCCGCTCCAGGCCGGAAGCGTCGACTGGTCCGGGGCCGGCAGGGCGTCCTTTTCCGTCCGGCTGCCGAGCAGTGCTCCACCCTCGAGGACGGGCTCGGCGGGCTGCCGATCAACGGCCGCATCCATGAGCACCACCGTGAAGGCTCCAAGTGGCCGCGCGGGATCGGCCTCCGGATCCGCCGAGACGGGAACAGCGGCGTCAGTTGGGCCGGCCGACGAAGCACTCGCCTCGAGCTCCGAAAGAAGCCTCGAGAAGTCCTCGATCGGGTCCGCCGGGGACTGCGAGGCGCCTGGTGCCGGCGCCAGGAAATTGAGGAATGCGGGAAACGAAATCGGTTTCATGGACGCCTCCTCGACGTCTTGCGTAAAATCCGGATGGAACCCTCGCGGAGGGCAGCGGTGCTTTCCTCCGCAGCGGTCGCTTTGTCGCGAATGCGTTCGGCGCCATCCTCCCTGCCCCTCGCGACGAGGCGCACTGCGAAGGCGTGCCTATGATGGGCTTCGGCCTGGCTGATCGGCCGGGCGAGATCGCCTTCGGCCCGGCGCAGACGGAGGAGCATTTCCGACATCGCCTTCAGCGCCTGCCCGTCGGTTGCCCCTTCGCCGATCCGAAGGCCCGATCGAAGGGTCGAAAGCCGGCTGGCGATCCCGATAAGCTCCGCGATCCGGCGCTCGGCGGCCGCCTGACGGGCCGCCGCAACCCGGTGCTCGATCGTCCGGACCCGGACGATCCTTGTCGCCCGCTCTGAGAGCCGGCTCATGCTCCGTACCCCTCGATCAGGGATCCACGCGCCGTCTCCAGCGAAATCCTTTCCGACGGCGCCTGGCGGAGGAACGCCAGCATGGCTTCGCGTCGGGCAATCGCCTCGTCGAGCGCGGCGTCGGACCCGGGCACGTAGGCGCCCATCAGCAGTAGGTCGCGGTTCTCCTCATAGGCTGACCACAAGCGGCGGAATTGCGCCGCCGCCTGCAGGTGCGAGGAGTCAACGACATCAGGCATGGTCCGCGAAAGCGAGCGTGCGACGTCGATCGCCGGGAAGACGCCCTGTTCGGCGAGCGGGCGCGAGAGGAGGATATGTCCGTCGACGATCGCCCGGGCGGCATCGACCACGGGATCATCCGTATCCCCGCCGTCGGCAAGGACCGTGTAGATGGCCGTGATCGAGCCACCACTTCGCGAGTCCGCGCCAGCGCGCTCGACGAGGCGCGGAATGAGCCCGAGTGCCGAAGGGGGATAACCCTTCATCGTCGGCGGTTCGCCGAGCCCGAGACCGATCTCGCGCTGAGCGTGGGCGATCCGAGTGAGGCTGTCGACGAGGAGGAAGACCTTCTTCCCCTGGTCGCGGAAATACTCTGCGATCGCGGTCGCTCGCATTGCGGCGCGAAGCCGAAGCAACGGCGAATAGTCGGCCGGGACAGCTACGACCACGGCGCGCCTCCGGAGCTCGCCGGTGATCCTGGTTTCGACGAAGTCGCTGACCTCGCGGCTCCGCTCGCCGATCAGGCCCGCGACGACCACGTCGGCGTCGACCCCGGCGAGCATCTGGCCCATCAGGACCGACTTGCCGACCCCGGAGCCGGCGATGATCGCGACGCGCTGGCCGACTCCGACGGTCAGGAGTGCATTCACGGCACGGACCCCAACATCGAGCGAGCAGGTCACCCGGCTCCTCCGGAGGGGGTTCACCCGTCGCCCGGCGAGCGGCCAGGTCAGCCTGCTCGAGATCGGCCCTCGTCCGTCGAGCGGTTGCCCATCGGCGTCGATTACGCGTCCGAGCAGGGCGGGCCCGCACTGGGCGAGGCTCCCGTTGCCGTCGGGCTCGACCCGGCTTCCGGCGGCCACCGGGGCGTTGCTGTCGAAGGGAAGGATCAGGCTCCTCTCGCCGTGGAACCCGACGACTTCGCCGCGAAGGATGGTCTCTCCCGAGCAGACGATCCGGGCTGCGGTTCCGAGCGGATGGGCGAATCCTTCCGCCTCGAGCATCGCGCCCTCGTGGGCGACGAGGCGGCCGATGCGCCGGGGCCCAGCGCCGTCGAGGTCGAGGGCCCCGATGACCGTCCGGGCCGATGGAATCATCCGGCCACTCATTCGGCCTGCGCCTTCAGCCCGAGCTGTTCGCGGAGCCTGTCGAGATGGGTCGCGACCCCGTCCTCGACCCAACCGGCCGAATCCTCGACCCGAACCGAGCCGCGCTCAAGTTCGGGATCCGGGATCACCACCAGCGGAAGTGCCGCGACGTCGAGAAGAGCAATGTCCTGCGGGTGGAGGTGGAGGGTCCGGGCGCCGTCGGCCTCGGCGACGATCGCCGCAGCCGAGCGCGCCCGTGCGACGAGTAGCTCCGGATCGACTGCCACCTCGCCCGCGATGAGCCGTACCAGGCCGTGGACGGTCTCGGCGATGAGGAGAGCGAGCTCCTCGCTTGGCTCGCTCTGCAGCGCTTCGAGCGAAGCGACGACGGCAAGCAGCTGCGAACGCTCGGCCTCGATCGCCGCTTCGGCGTCCTCGAGTCCCTTGCGATATCCCTGCTCGAACGGGTCCTCGATGGGTTGTGGGGCCGGTTGTGTAAGGACAGGAGCGGCCGGCCCCGGCCCGCTTCGAACGATTGGACGGAACCCGGCCATCGGACGGGCTTCGGCGAGTCGGATCGGGGAGAGCTCAGACATAGTCGTCGTCCCCGCCACCGAGCTGGATGTCGCCTGCGTCCGCCAGCTTTCGGGCCGATGCGAGGATCGCGCGCTGCGCCTCCTCGACCTCCGAGCGACGGGCGGGCCGACCTTCGGAAAGCTCGTCGCGAATGGTTTCCGCGGCCCTCTTCGACATCGAACCGAGCATCTGCTCGAGAAACTCCGGGGCCGCTCCGCGTAGTGCAAGAGTTAGGACCGGCCCGTCGACCGAGCGGAGGACCGCCCCGAGCTGCTTGGGATCAAGTCTTGAGAGATCGTCGAACACCAGCATCTCGCGCTCGATCGCCGCGGCCAGCGCCTCGTCGGACTGCCGGATCGAGGCGATCAGCTTCTGGCCATCCGACTTGCGCATCCGGTTGACGATCTGGGCGGCGTCGGATGTACCGCCAAGCTTCACGCCCCGCCCGGGCGAGCCACCGCGGGTGTAGTCAGCGAGAAGCGCTTCCAGATCCTCGATCGCCTCGCGCCGGACCCTGGTCAGCCGGGCGGCCCGGGCAAGGAAGTCAGCCTGGACGGCCTCGTCGAGGCCGGCCAGCGCATTCGCCGCGGTTTCGGGCGTGAGGACCGCCAGCACCAGGGCGCCGACCTGCGCATGTTCGCGGCGGAGGATCTCGGCGATCGTCTCGATCTCCATCCAGCGGAGCATGTCGAGCGCTGCGGCGCTGCTCTTGGGGGCAATTTCGGTGAGGATATTGTCGGCCCGGACATTGCCCAGCGCCCTGGTCAGGACCGAGCGGACATGGGGCTCGGCGCCGACCAGGAGCGCAGACATGGCTCTACAGCGCTCAACGAACAGGTCGAGCGCGGCCTCGACCGTCGCTTCGTCCGCGCTCGCGACCTTGAGCATGCTCTCGCCAAGCCTCCGGATGGTCGCCGGGTCGAGCGCCTTGACGATCTCCCCCGCGTCCTCGTCAGGAAGGAGCATGAGGAGGATCGCAGCCGCGGTCGCTCCGTCGACCTCCGGACGGACCTCCTCGTCATCCTCGGCCGCAAACTCGACTTCGGCGCTCACTTGCCCCGCTCCACCAGCTGGCGGACGACCATCGCGGCTTTCTCTCGGTCCTGGCGGACGAAACCGCGGACGAGGTCGGCGCGTGCTTCGTAGCTTGGAGCGGTCTCGATCATGTCGAGGGTGACAGTTGGCGGGGCCAGCCGGTCGCCCGGACCGCCCCCGCCGCCTGCCCCGACCCCAAGCGCGCCGGACCTGCGGAGCGAGCGCATCAGTGGGCGGCCGATGAAGAGGAAGGCGAGTACAGCGGCGACGAGGGCTCCGAGCTGGCGAAGCAGAGGCTGGACCCAGGCGCTGTTCCAGATCGGCGCCGAAACGTCCTCGACCGGAGCAAAGGCCCGCGAGCTGACCACCGCCACGTCGCCACGCGCCGGGTCGAACCCGACCGCGCCTTTGACGAGGGTCTCGATGGCGGCGATGTCCGCGGCGCTCCGCTTTCCGCCGGTCTCGTTGACGGCGACCGCGACGCTCAGGCGCCGGAGGCGTCCCTCGGGCTGGTGGGTGACGGAGATTTCGCGGCCGACGTCGAAACTTCGCGCATAAGTCTCGGTCGCCTCACTTCCGGATGGAGCGGCGCTCCCCTGCCCAGCCGCAGGCGGTTTGTCCGACAGTTGCGAGGCCGGCGGCGGCTGGTTTGAGAGCGCTCCTGGGATTCCTTCCGCTGGTTTGCTGCTGCTAGCCGAAGCGACGACCCGGTTGCCCTGCTCGCTCCGAAGCGCCCGGTCGTTCTGCGGAAAGCTCTCGCGAGTCGACTGGCTTTCGGACGGGTCGATGTCGGCATGGACCTCGGCGGTGAAGTTGCCGGCGCCGAGCATTGGAGTGAGAAGCGTCGCTACCGCCTGCCGGTAGCGTTCTTCAGCCTGAAGCTGGAGCTCGAAGTTGCGGTCGTCGGCCGAGCTGCCCTCCCGCGACATGAGCGCCCCGGACTGGTCGACCACCGATACCTGAGCGGGCGAAAGCCCGCTGACCGAGGATGCGACGAGTTGGCGGACGGCGCGGACCTGGGCCTCGGACAGAGCTCGGCCGTTCTGCATGGTTAGCATCACCGAGGCCGCTGGCGGACGCTGGTCACGGACGAAGGGACTCGGCTCGGGGGTCGCGAGATGGACCCTCGCGGTCTTGATGCTGTCGATGGCCTCGATGGTCCGCGACAAATCGGCCTCGTGCGCCGCTCGCAAGGTCTCGCCCTCAACCGCGCGGCTGGAGCCGAGCGGGAGGTTGGAGATCAGTGCGTCGCCCGCCGGTGCGGCCTTGGGAAGGCCCTGGCCGGCAAGCAGGATCCGGGCACGCTGGAGATCGCTGTCGGCGACCTCGACTGACCCGGTTGCGGAATCGAGCGAATAGTCGATCCCTGAGGTCTGGAGCGCAGCGACGACCGCCGACTTGTCGGCGTCGGTAAGGCCCTCGAACAGGCTGCGCTGCGGCGGGGTCTGAAAGGACCACCAGGCGAGCGCGCCGACGAGCAGTGCGACCGCCGTCCCGATCGCCGGGAGACTCTTGCGAACCGCGGGCTGGTCGACGAATGCGCGCAGCGGCTCGAGCCGAGCGGGAATGGAGAAGCCGCCCAGGCGCGCTGGAGCGAGCGTGGCCGGCGAAGCGTCGATGAGGTCCTGTCCAGCCATCGCCTCAGACCGGCATGTTCATGATGTCACGATAGGCCGAGAGCAATTTGTTGCGGACCTGGAGGGTCGCCTCGAACCCGAGCGACGCCTTCTGACGCTCGACCATCACCTGGACGATGTCAGTGGTGTCGCCACGCTCGTAGGATTCGGAGACGGCGCTGGCCTTCGCCTGCTGCTCGTTCACCGCCCGAACCGCATCGACCAGCGTCTTTCCGAACGAGCCGCCCTCAACCGCTCCGGGATCTTCAACGCCCGCGCTTCCGGCGGCCCGCTGCAGCGCCTGGTTCTGGTTCAATATGGCCGACCGTAGCTGAAGCAGCGTGCCCGGTTCGATTGCCGTCATGGTCCGTTGTCCTGTCCCTCGCAGCGCCGTTCGGTCGCCACCTGGATTCCTTTAAGCAACGGCCGTGCCAGACCGGGAAAGCCATTGAATCCCAGCGCCTTGTGAAAGCCCGCAGGATCCGAACCAGTCAGGGCGTCAGCGTTCCGACGCGCGAGATGACTTAAACTTTTTCGGGAAGCGCCGTTTTGATGGCTGGGCCGCCCGCAACGTTGGGGCTGCCGCAAGGGCAATCTGCCAGAAAAGGACAATGTGCCATGACTGTGATCAACACCAACGTATCCGCGCTGCGGGCCCAGGACAGTTCGCGTCTCGCCAACAAGGCGCTCGACGAAGCGATGAACCGACTGTCGAGCGGCAAGCGCATCAACAGCGCCAAGGACGACGCCGCCGGCCTCGCGATCGCGACCCGGATGGACGCCAAGGTCCGCGGCCTGACCCAGGCAGTTCGCAATGCCAATGACGGAATCTCGCTCGCCCAGACGGCCGAAGGCGCGATGGGTGAGATTTCCAACATCCTCGTCCGAATGCGCGAATTGTCGGTCCAGGCCGCCAACGGGACTGCCGCCGCGACGGACCGCACCGCGATCCAGACCGAGGTCACCCAGCTGATTGCCCAGGTCGACGACATCGCGGGCCGTACCGACTTCAACGGCACCAACCTGTTCGACGCCGCCGGGACGTTCAGCATCCAGACCGGCGTCAACACCGGCGAGACGGTCGACATCGACTTCGTCAGCATGAACTCGACCGGCCTCGCAATCGGCGCGGTCGACATGTCGACGTCGGCCGGTGCGTCCTCGGCAATGGCGCTGATCAGCACGGCGATCGACACGGTCGCAACGCAGCGCGCCAATGCCGGCGCCGCCCAGAGCCGTCTCGAGGCGACCGTCAACAATTTGACGTCCACCGCCACGAATTTGACGGAAGCCAAATCGCGTATCTTGGACGCCGACTTTTCGGCGGAATCGACCAAGCTTGCGACCGCTCAGATCCTGTCCCAGGCATCGACCGCGATGCTCGCGCAGGCCAATCAGAGCCAGCAGGGCGTGATGAACCTGCTGCGCTAAGCCGCAGGATCGACCTGAGTCGAAAGGGAGCGGTCCCGGCAAGCATGCCGGGGCCGCTCTTTCCGTGCGCCGCCCTCGCCGAACTCGATCACGAATTCCCTGACCCGCAGAAGGCGCACACGATTTAGTCCACTCGTATCCGCCTGCGCCGACTGCTGAACTTGCCTACCCGCTGTTCCTGGATCAAATGGCCCGGCGATGAACCTTGATGATCAGATCCGCCGCTACTTTGGCACTTCGGATCTAGCTTCGGTCCCGCCGCAGGCGCTCGACGCCGGTATCGAGCACATCAGGGTCGACCTCGGCCTAACCAGGGACCGTGGGGAGCGGTTCGCCCTCTGGGCGTTACTCCATGCGCTGGGATCAGCCCCTGATCTGGATGTGGCATTTGAGACCGAGGCAGATCGTGAGGCAGCGCGGAATTTCATGGACCTGATCCAGGGAGCAGGTGGCGCGTAGCTTTATCCGCGGCGCCGGGAATTGCGTAGAAGCGGTTGACGATCGGGACAAATTCCCATGTCTCTCGCGCGCCACAGCAGCCCAGCTTCTTGAGCAGGAGGATTCCCTTCGTCCTGAAGTCGGGCTATTTTGAGGGCATGAGTTTTCGCTGCATCCTCGGGCGCCATCGCCCTATGCTGACATCCATCGTTCGACGGACATCGGGTTTCGAGGCGCTATGCGACGAGTGTGGACTTCCGATCGAGCGGAGCGAAGACAGCCGCTGGATCAGCTCGGAACCATTGGTCTTGAGACACGTCAAGACCGCCTGAACGGCCGCTCCTAGCTCAACCGGATAGAGCGTCGGGCTTCGAACCCGAAGGTTGGGGGTTCGAGCCCCTCGGAGCGGGCCATCAGAACGAAGGAATCAGGGAAAGAGCCCCGGCGACCGAAGCCGCCGGGCTTTTCTGCGGCTGGTGAAGGCTAGGCCTCGTCGGTCCCGGACGATTGCTCCGGCTCTTCGGGCTTCGCCGGACGGTTCAGGAACTGAACGTCTTCGGCGATGATCTCATGGCTGTAGCGTTCGATCCCGTCGCTGTCGGTCCATTTGTTGTTGTGGATCCGCCCACTGACCGAGGCGAGCATGCCCTTGCCGGCGTGCTGGGCGACAATTCGCGCTAGGCCGTTGAAACAGGTGACGCGATGCCATTCAGTGTCCTTGGCGGTGAAGCCGCTCGCATCCTTGTAGGTCTTGCCCTCGCCGTCGCGCTTTAGACGGCTCGTGCCAAGACTGAAGGTGGCGACCTCGACGCCGCTGTTGGTGGTCCTGCTCTGCGGATCGGCTCCGAGATTCCCGACGAGAAGGACGATGTTGGTCATTGGAAGTCTCCTTACGTTCGTCGCCGGGACCATCCCGTCGATGAGGTTGCAGCACGCTAATTTCCGCCGACGGGTCGAAAGCCGTCGTCAAATTGCGCGAGTGGTCGATGTATCTGGCCTTGCGCAGGATCCCGCTTCACCGCGAACAACGACGCCTCTCCCGCAGGAGATGAGCCGGACATCACCGGGCGTGCGAACACGCTCCCCGCCCTCACCTCGGGACGGCGCGCGGCCACCCGGTCTGGACGGGCGGCCTGGCGCCTTTTGCTCCCCGACACGGCCTTCGCGACGTATCGAACGGTCTCGGCCGGCAGCGGGCGGCCGGTTGCGAGATGTTCGGCGTAACGCGCCGGCCCCGCATTGTAGGCGGCAAACAATCCCGGGAATCCAAAACGGTCGTACATCGCTCGAAGGAAGGCCGAGCCTGCGAGAATATTGTCGCGAGGGTCGTTCGGATCGGTGCCGAGGCGATGCCTGTCGCGCATCTCGCTCCAGGTCGCGGGCATCAGCTGCATCAGACCCATGGCGCCCGCGGAACTTACGGTGGGCCGGCCGCCGAGCTCGGTCCGGCCACCGCTTTCGGCGAGGATCACGGCTCCGATCCAGGCTTTGGGAAGCTGGAACCTCGCCGAGGCCTCGGCGATCGGCGCGGTCCAGGGATCGAGCGGATGGGCCGACGCCGGAAGTTCCAGGACAAGCACGGCTGCGGCGCCGGCAAGTTTCAACCCGCAGGCCACAGAAGCTTCGCCTCGCCGAGAATCCCGTCTCTTGGGGTGGCCCCAAAATAGCGGCCGTCGAACGAGTCCGGGCTGGTCCCGAGAAGCAGATAGGCATTCGTGCCAAGCTTGACGCAACCCGACCACCACGGCAGCGGCCGGCCAAGACCGTCCGACCGCCACCGGACCGCCGCGAGGCGCGCGTTGACAGTCACCCGCTCGCCATCGGCACAAACGGAGTCGCCGGGAACTGCGGCGACCCTCTTCACCAGCGGCACGTTGCGGGGAAGGTAGCGACGCCGAGCGGCGAGCTCCACGGCCGCGGGAGGAGGCATTGCGGCGACCATGGCGCCCCGTCCCGGGTTCGGCGCCGGACGAAGCAGGTAGAGTCCGGCCGGAACGCTGGCGCTCCGATTCCAGAGAATCATAGCGCGGGGCTCGGCCGCGATGGTCGCAGCGACTCCGAGCAAGACGATTGCAGCGGAGGCAAGGGCAATGACCCATGCCCGCTTCCGCGATCCTCGCGCAATGGCGGCACCGACCCGGCCACCGGCCGTTCCCGGGGGCGGCTCAGCCACGAAGCGCCGCCCTGGAGTCGCTCGACCAGAGATCGAGATCGTCGATGTGGTAGCGAACATATCGGCAGTGCCTCCGGAACCTCGGCCCTTCGGATGAGGAGCGCATCGCCTGGAGCTTGCGGGGGCTCAGACCGAGGTAGAAAGCGGCTTGCTCGGTCGACAGGAACGGACTGCCCTTCTTGGCCCGGGCAGCGCGGGCGATATCGTCGTCCATCGATGGCTTCCTCGTCCGCGGCGGAAGACCGCCCCAGTCTTGAGACCTGATGAGATGACGGCGACGATCCGGCCGTCAGAGGCTCGAATTTTCAAAATCGCGCTTTTCGAGCCACCGCCCCGGAGCCTGACCCTCCTCCACTGCCGGCGGGCCCCGGAGGAGGTCGCGGTAGCCGCCTGAGGCCATCCTCTTCGCCTCGCGGACCAGGCGCTGCGCCCGCGACCGGAGGCTCGGCTCCGCGATGCGCCAGCGCGCAATCCCGGCTCGGCGGTCGAGGAGGCCCTCGGCGATCGCCCGTTGGTCCGCGCCCGAGCACATTGCGTCGAACGCCCTGAGGACCAGGACCCAGCGCGCGGCCCTGCGCTCGGGCCGATGGAGGAGCTTCGAGAAACTTCCCGTCGAAGACAGCGCCAGCAATTGCCGGAGCGCGAGAAGCGGCCCCGCTGTGCCGACAAGCCCGGCGATCCGGTAACGGAGCAGCGCGGGGCCTTCGAGCAGCGTTCCCGAGAGGAGGTCGAGCCGGATCGAATGGGCTCCGTCCGACAGGAGCAGACGCTCGACCCCGCAAGAGCGACGGACCGAGACCAGGCGACCGAGGCCCGAGATATCGAGCCGCTCGAGTTCCGCGCCCCCACCGAGCGCGTCCGCCTCGAGGACCATGGGCCAGGCGCTCCTTAGCCACATCGGGCGCGCCGCGGTGAAATCATGCTCCGGAGGCTCGAACTCGTGAAGGCCCCAGGCCGACGCCGGCGGACCAGCGCGTCCAAGCGCGGTACGGCGGTAGCCGGAGTCGCGGCGGAGCCATTCCCAGGCGAACGCCGGGCGCCCTGCAGCGAGGAGCGGCGCATAGGCCGCCTCTTCCCTCCAGTCGGCCTGGAAACGGCCGATCAGCCGGTCGAGCGGCATGGTCGGATCTCATCCACAGCCTACCGGCCCACCCAAACGGCACCTTCAGCCGGCCGTCCCCGCAATTTCGATATAATCGCAAAATAAGCGGACAGGATGTTGGCTTCGCTTCGAATTCCTTTAATAACGCCTCCGTACCAACCTTGCTCCAGGCTCGCCTGAGAACCTGGCCGGAGCAGACTTGAACGCGGCCGGGGAAGTTGGCGAATTGGGAGCGTCCCCCGTCCCGCACTGTACGAGCCTCGATGGGTCGATTCGAACAGGCGGAATCTTTTCTTCGTGACCTCAGCACGACCAGCACCGAAGCCGAGCTCGGCGATACGCTCGAGGCCGTCGCCCGCGAACTCGGGTTCACCTATTTTGCGCTGACTCACCACGTCGACATCCGCCGCGCACCGCAACCTGCGATCCGG
>DASSFK010000227.1:0-8096 GCA_035694565.1 Sphingomicrobium sp. | reverse complement strand
CGCGGATGGTGAACCCGCTTTGGGAACGCTTCGCGCCACTTGCCGCCTGAGGCAATTGACGCACTAGCTTTGAGCGCGCTTAAGCGGCGCGCCGCGCAGAAAGGAGGGCTGAAGGTGGACGTACGGGTGACGGGCCATCAGGTCGAAATCGGAGATTCGCTGCGCGACCAGGCGGTCGGCCGAATGCAATCTCTTGCCGAAAAATATTTTTCGCGAGCCGTTGCTGCGAACGTGACGGTGAGCCCCGGTCCGCACAACGATTTCGTCTGCGATATCGTGGCACCGGTCGCGCAGGGCGTGGTTCTGAAAGCGCACCATCGTGCGCCGGAGGCGAACATCGCTTTCGAGGGCGCAGGCGACAAGATCGAAAAGCAGCTGAGCCGCTATGCGAAGCGGCTGCGGGAGCACAAAGGCAATGGCGCCGGCGATTTCGTCGAATCAGCCGACTACACGATCTTCGCTCCTGCGCCGGAGCTTGAACCTGACGAAGCATCGGACCATCCGGCGATCATCGCGGAGACGAAAGTCGATATACCCGAAGCGAGCGTGTCGGATGCGGTAATGATGCTTGATCTGAGGAACACCAATGCGCTGATGTTCAAGAACAGTGCGTCCGGCGAATTGAACATGATCTACCGCCGCGACGACGGTAATATCGGCTGGGTTGAACCGCCGGCCCGCTGACAACATTTGTTATCCGTGCAATCCACGGCGGGCGCGGTGTCCTGGCCGTGGTGGTGAGTAGAGTATGCAGCTTTCCGAATTTCTCGACTTCGACGCGATCAAGCCATCCCTCTCGGGCGGCAACAAGCGCGCGCTACTTCAGCAGCTGGCTCAATTCGCGGCCGGCCGGCTCGATGCGGATGCGGGAGAGATCCTTTCCAGCGTCAGTGAGCGCGAGCGGCTGGGCTCGACCGGCTTTGGCCAGGGCGTCGCCATTCCGCACGGGAAGATCGAGGGCCTCACTCGAATCTACTGCCTCTTCGCGCGCCTGTCGGAACCGGTCGATTACAAGTCGATCGACGGACAGAAGGTCGACCTCGTTTTCCTCCTGCTGTCGCCGCCGGATGCCGGCGCAGAGCATTTGAAGGCGCTTGCCTCGATCAGCCGAGTGACGCGACACGCGCCGACGCTCGAGAAGATGCGCGGCGCGCGCAGCCGCGACGCTCTTGCGGCCGTTCTCATGGGAGCCGATGAGCGAGACGCCGCCTGACGTCTCGGAGCTGACGGCGACGGGGGCCGAGGCGCATTTCCGGCGTCTCGAAGCGCTCTACCGCTCGGCTCCCGTCAATCATCAATTCGAATCGACGATCGAGATCGCGTCGCCCGGTCACGCGCGAATCCGGTTCAAGGTCGAGACCTCGAGCTTCCACGCTGCGAACGCCGCTCACGGGACACTCTATTTCAAGATGCTGGACGACGCGGCCTTCTATGCCGCGAACAGCCTGATCAGCGATCGCTTCCTCCTGACGACCGCCTTCAACCTGCACTTCACCCGGCCGATGCGTGAAGGTGAGGCGATCGCGGAAGGACGTTGGATCAGCGGACGCCGCAGGGTGATGATCGCCGATGCCCACATCATCGGTCCGGACGGCGAGGAAGCGGCGCGGGGCACCGGGACTTTCCTCAAATCGCATATCCCGCTCAGTAGCTTGCCGGGCTACAAGAGCTGATGGACGGCCGGCTGCCGTCGCACCTCGAAGTGGCGGCGATCATGCGGCAGGTCGAAGCAAAGGGCGGCTTTGCGACCGTGCTCCGGAAGGGCGATCCCGATCGCGGTGCGCTGACCCTCATTCTCCAGAAAAGGGGAGAATTCCGCGGAATCCTGGAGCGCGAGCTCGGTCCTGACTTCCAATATGAGTGGATGCTCAAGAGTGGAGGTTCCGACTCCCTGAACGATTTGATCGCGAAGAAATTGCAGTTTGACCCGGATTTTTGGCTAATTGAACTGGATATCGCGGACCCGGAACGATTCATCGCTGAAACGACCCGTCAGGGTTGACCCCTAGGCATTGGCCGGGAACACAGGGCAGAAGCAAAGAGCGGGGGGCGCCATCTTTCCGGAACGAGCCGGAAGGCAGGTGCCACGCAAGACGGGGAATCAACACCAGGCGCAGAGCACGTTTATCAGTGTGATGTTGCGCGCCTGTAGTGGCGGTTAACCGCAAAGAATTCGGATTTCATGTTCGTGACGCTTCGATCGGCCCTGCTGATCTTCGCTGCTGCAAGCGCTAGCTCCGTCGCTCCGGCCCAGGTCGGTCCGACCTCCTCCGAGCCACTGGTTCCAGTTGCTACGGCTTCGCTTCCGAAGATTATCGTGCCGGAACCTATTTCAAACCCGACCTACACGCCGGACGCTGACGAGCCGGACCAGTCAAATTCGCAAAATGTCGATGCCGATGCAGAAGCAACGGCGCCTCAGATCCTCAAGCCGACCGGCGATCTTTCGTCGCTGGTTGCACAGCTCCGCGCTTCCGAACCGGGCAGCCGCGAGCTCGAATGCCTTGCAGTCGGTGTCTACTTCGAATCGAAGAGTGAGCCGCTCGCCGGCCAGCTCGCCGTCGGTCAGGTGATCGCCAACCGCGCCCATTCCGGCGGACGTTTCCCGTCGACCTATTGTGGCGTTCTGTTCCAGCGTGGGCAGTTCAGTTTCGTTCGCGGCAAGTCGCTTCCGTCGGTCCCTCGGGCCAACCGCCAGTGGCAGAATGCCGTGGCGATCGCGAAAATCGTCGACCAGGACCTGAAGGATTCGGCGGCCGACAACGCATTGTTCTTCCACGCCAAGCGCGTCTCTCCGGGCTGGCGCCTGAAGCGCGTGGCCTCGATCGGCAATCACGTCTTTTACCGCTAGGGCGGTTTTAGATATTCTCGTTTCGTTCTAGGGTGGCCAGCGATGGCCACCCTTCTCGATTCGTGCTTCGCCGATGCGCCGCCGATTGCGGCTGAAGTCGCGCGCGGAGTAACGCGCCTGTTTTGCCGGCAGGACTTGTTTGCCATTTGCGAAGTCCCGCTTCCGAACGGCCGGAGGGCGGACATGATGGCCATCGACTCCAAGGGCGCGCTGACGATCGTCGAAATCAAGGTCGCGAAGCCCGACCTGCTCGGCGATTCGAAATGGACCGATTATCTCGAATATTGCGACCGGTTCTTCTGGGCCGTTCCGCCCGATCTCGCCCCGATCTGCAACGGCGAGCGATTCCTTCCGAATGACGCGGGGCTGATCGTGGCGGATCGCTACGATGCGGTGCTGGTGCGGGAGGCGTCCCATCGACCGCTGCCGCCGGCGCGGCGCAAGGCGGAGCTGCTGCGCTTCGCCAGGCGCGCGGCGCGAAGGTTGTCGGCCCAGATTGATCCGAGCCTGGGCGATGACTTTTAGGGCCTACTTCAGCTTGAAGCTGTCGAGATCATCGGCCTTGGCGGGATTCGGCTTTTTGGCGGATTCGATTGCGCCGAGAATGTCGCGGTAGCGCGTGTCGCGCTTGGCGTAATCGCGGGCCGAATAACCCGCGGCCGCATCCTTCTTATCCGGGTCGGCCCCCTTGGCGAGAAGCAATTTCACGGCATTCAGCTGCCTCTGCTGTACGGCGAGGATCAGCGCCGTTTCGCCCATCTTGTTCGCGACATCGACCTTGGCGCCGAGCTGGATCAGAAGATCGACGGCCTCGGTGTAGCCGACTCGAGCGGCGGTCATCAGGGGCGTGTTGCCCCTCGAGTCCGGCAGATTCACGTCGGCGCCCTTGCCGATCAGGAATTTGGTCCAGAGATCGTCGTTGCGTGCGATGACGATGGTGAGCGCGGTCTCGCCCTTCGCGTTTCTGCCGTTGACGACCGCAGGCCGGCTTTCGAGGACATCGGTCGCCTTTGTGCCGTCGCGTTCACGAACCGCGTTCAGGAACGGCTCCACGTCCGACACATATTGTGCGGCCACTGGCGTCGATGCTGCCGCCAGAGCGAAAGCGATCAATGCGAACCGTCTCATATTCCCTGCCCTTTTGAACCCCAGTCCTTGAACGCGCCCCGATAGCAAAGCATGTCTGAACTTGTCATGGCCGACCCGCACAAAACTTCCGCGCCATTTTGGGAGAAGCCCCTGTCCGAGCTTGATCGCGGACAGTGGGAGGCACTGTGCGACGGCTGCGGGCGTTGCTGCCTGCACAAGCTCGAGGATGAGGACACCGGCCTTCTCTATCCGACCAACGTCGCCTGCGCACTGCTCGACCGGAAAAACGGTATGTGCATCGACTATGAGCATCGCAAGAAACGGGTCACCGACTGCGTCGTTCTGAACCGCAAGAGCGTCGGAACGCTCGACTGGCTTCCGGAAAGTTGCGCGTATCGGCTGCGGTCGGAGAACAAGCCCCTTCCTGATTGGCACTATCTCATCTCGGGCAGCCGTGAGACGGTCCATGAGGCGGGGCAGTCGACGCGCGGCTGGACGGTGAGCGAAGCGGATGTGGACGAGCTGGAAGATCATGTCATCGACCGCCCCCTCTGAGGCGCTCTTCCGACACGACGATCTGCCGCTGCCGATCGAGATTCGCGGAGTTCGTGGAGCTCGCCGAATGAGGCTTCGGCTCGACGAGAAGCGGGGTGTGCTGAAGCTGACGGGCCCGCTCCGAATGAATCGAAAGGCCGCGCTTCAGTGGGCGGCGGAGCAACGCGAATGGGTCGAAGCGCAACTCGAAGCCATGCTTCCGGCCGAGCCATTCGTTCCCGGAGCGATCATCCCGCTGGAAGGTGAGGACGTTCGCCTCGAATGGACGGAGAAGGGCGCGCGGACACCGAAACTTGAAGGCGAGCGACTGATCTGCAGCGGGCCTTCGGAAGGATTCGCGCGACGGATCGAGACGTTTCTGAAACGCCGTGCGCTGGACACGCTCTCGAAGGAGACCGCCGAGGCGGCCGGGCGAGCGGGAGTGACCCTGAAGGCCGTTGCGGTGGGCGACGCGAATACGCGCTGGGGCAGCTGCTCGTCGACCGGCAGGATTCGCTACAGCTGGCGGCTGATCCTCGCGCCTCCGGAAGTCCGACGGTATGTGGTCGCGCACGAAGTGGCGCACCTCGTTCACATGGATCACGGACCGAAGTTCAAGGCGCTCGAGGGGCGGCTTTTCGAGGGCGACGCCGCCGCTGCGCGCTTACTGCTGAGGCGTGTCGGGACGAGGCTGAAGCGGGTCGGTCTGTCGCGGTGAGGTCGGCGCCGGCGGCCTGACGACGACGGGGCGCTGCTGCGGTTGTTGCGGCTGCTGACGCGGCTGTCCGGGTGGAAGGACCCTGTCGAGCCATTGCTGGTCGAGCTGGCTTCCGCTTTGCGGTTGCTGCGGCGGCGGCGCCTGGCCCGGGAGCGGCTGGCCGGGCAACGGCACGGTATCGACCGGCTGACCGGGCAGCGGGTTGCCGTTCTCGTCGATCATCGGTTCGACGGCCACTTCATTGCCCAGCGCGTAGGGATCTTCCTCCGCGTCCATGTTCCAGTCGGGCATCGGCACTTCAGTCTGGAAATTCTCGACCGGGCGGTTGGAAACGGCGACGGCCATGAAATCGTGGAAGGCGCGTGCGGGAGCGGTGCCGCCCTGCAAGCCGGCGATGGTGCGCGCATCGTCGCGGCCCATCCAGACGCCTGTCGTCAGTCCACTGGAAAATCCAATGAACCAGCCGTCCTTGTTCGAGCTGGTGGTGCCGGTCTTGCCCGCAACGGGCCGTCCGATCTGCGCGGCGCGACCGGTTCCGGTCATCACCGCGGACTGCAGAAGGTCGGTCATTTCCGCGGCGACCCAGGGCGCAACCAGCACGCGTCCGTCTTCGCCCTCCTTCTGGTAAAGCAGCCGACCGTCGGCGGTAACGACCTTGCGAATTGCATAGGGCATGACGGCGACGCCCTGGTTGCCGACGGAAGCAAAGGCGCGCGTCATGTCGATCAGGCGGACGTCGCTCGTTCCCAGAACCATCGACGGATAGGTCGAGATCTTGCTCGTGATTCCGAAGCGGCGCGCCATGTCGGCGATCGTCCCGAAGCCGAGCTGCGCGCCGATCTTCGCGCTGACGGTGTTGATCGACAGTGCAAATGCCTCGCGAAGGCTGACCGGTCCGCGGTTGGTGCGGGTGGAATTGCGCGGCGTCCATCCGTCGATCGTCACCGGTTCGTCGACGATCGTGTCGGCCGGCTTCATCCCGGATTCGAGCGCCGCCAGATAGACGAACAGCTTGAACGAAGAGCCTGGCTGACGCTCGGCCTGAGTCGCGCGGTTGTAGATCGAATCGACGTAGTCGCGGCCGCCGATCATCGCCCGGACCGCCCCGTCGCGATCGATCGCGACGAGCGCGCCCTGGGCATTGGCGGGCGTGTTCGAGGCGATCGCCTTCTCCGCCGTCGCCTGCATGGTCGGATCGAGCGTGGTCCAGACCTCGATCGGCTCGCTGCTCTCGTCGATCAGCGTGTCGAGCTGGGGAAGGGCCCAATCGGTGAAGTAGCGGACGCTGTTTTGCTTGGTGGTCGGTTGGATTTTCACCGCCGCCGAATCAACCTGCGCCGCGCGCTCAGGGGTGACGAAGCCGTTCTGGACCATGGTCTGAAGGACGACTTCGGAGCGGCTTCGGGCGGCTTCGACGTCAGCCGTCGGCGAATAGTTGGAAGGCGCCTTGACCAGACCGGCGATGATCGCCGCTTCGCCCAGGGACAGATTGCGCGCGCTATGGCCGAAGAAGCGACGCGATGCCGCGTCGATTCCGTAGGCGCCACCGCCGAAATAAACACGGTTGAGATAGAGCTCGAGAATCTGGTTCTTGGAGAACTTGCGTTCGATCGCCAGCGACAGGACCGCTTCCTTCACCTTGCGGCCGAAGGTGCGGCTGTTCGTGAGGAAGATGTTGCGGGCAAGCTGCTGAGTGATGGTCGACCCGCCCTGGGTCCAGTGACCGGTGTCGAGGCGGACCTTCGCGGCTCGGGCGACGCCAACCGGGTCGACGCCGAGGTGCGAACGGAAGCGCTTGTCCTCGACCGCGATCATCGCGGCGCGCATCTCCGGCGGAATCTGATCGTAAGGAAGCCACTGGCCGAAGCTGGGGCCGATATTGACGAGCACGGCGCCGTTGGCCGCCCGAACCCGGATCATCTGCCCGAGATCGGACCGCTTCGAGAGATCCGCAAAGCTCGGAAGGTTCGCGTAGGCGATCGCCACGGCAATGATGAGCGCCAGCAAACCGACAAGCGCGGCGTAAATGAAGACCTTGAGCGCAGTCACCAGCGGCCTGCGAATGGAGCTAGGAGCGGCGCGGGCCATCTTGGCTCAACGGATAGAAACTGGATGGTCCCGGGACAAGCGTCAGCCTTTGCCTGGTGGCACGTTACTGGCGGATTAACCCTGTTTTGAGGTTTGCCCAATAGCAGTTGCCCCATGATCGCGCGCACTGCGCTCGTAACTTTCGCAATTGCGGCGTCGGCGATGCTGACGGCGATCCCGGACGCTCGCGCCCAGTGCCGTCTGTGCGACAGTCCAACGACGATGCCCAAGCAGGATGGCCCGAGCGGAACCATCGAGCTCCAGGTCGAGGCGACGCTCGACTTCGATCGTCTGGTTGTCATGGGCGATGGTGAAGGGACCGCAACCCTCCTTCCGGATGGCACGCGCCGGACGAGCGGTTCGGTCGAAGCGATCAGCGGCCGGGCAATGGTCGGTGAAGCACAGGTCCGCGGCGAACCCGGCCGTGCGATCCGGGTCGACCTTCCGCGGCAATTGCAACTCCACTCGATGGAGGGCGGGCGAATCAGCATCGATGAGATCGTTACGGACCTTCCCGCGGACCCTCGACTCGATTCGGCCGGGAACCTCAGCTTCCGGTTCGGCGGCCGAATTCGTTACAGCGGAAATAACGATGGCGACTTTCGCGGCGAGCTGCCGATCACCGTCGAATATCCCTGAAGATCACCCCAAATCGGACCAAATCCTTTCCGTTTTGGTAACCATGACCTTGAAGCAAGCCGTAATCGGGTGGGGTTAATGCAGCGATCACGGGTGAGCGGACCAGCGGTTCGGCCAGCCGCGAGACAATTGGTTCGGAACAAGTGGGGAAATCTCGATGACGAAACTCCTTCGTAT
>DASSFK010000226.1:0-6584 GCA_035694565.1 Sphingomicrobium sp. | reverse complement strand
CTTCTGACTCCCCAGGCGATCGACCCCGCCCACCCCTTCCCGTTCATCCCGAACAAGGGTTTCAGCCTGATCTTCGAGCTTCGTCGGGGACGCGCCGCGTCGATCCGCGAGCTCATCATGCTTCCAACCGCGGTTCCGCGCTTCATCCGGATCCCCGGCAAGGAAGCGCGCTACATTTCCCTGGAAACCCTGATCCGCCGCAAGACCGACTATCTTTTCCCGAAATATACCGTCGTCCACGGCGGCGCCTTCAGGGTCATTCGCGACAGCGACATCGAGGTCGAGGAAGAGGCCGAGGACCTGGTCCGCTACTTCAGGACCGCGATCAAGCGCCGCCGCCGCGGGAAGGTCGTGCGCCTCGAGATCGAGCCCGAAACGTCCGACGCCCTGGTTCGTGGGATCAAGCAGGGACTCGATGCCGGCAATGCGATCATCTCCGACGAATTCTCGCTGCTTGGCCTCAACGACCTTTCGATCATCGTCGACGAGGACCGGCCCGACCTCAAGTTCCGACCGTTCGACCCGCGCTTCCCCGAGCGAATCCGCGAGCATGGCGGCGACTGCTTTGCCGCGATCCGCGAGAAGGATCTGATCGTCCACCACCCGTACGAGAGTTTCGAGGTGGTGGTGGAGTTCGTCCGCCAGGCCGCCGCCGATCCCGAGGTCGTCGCGATCAAGCAGACGCTCTACCGGGCCGGCAAGCAGTCGGCGATCATCAAGGCGCTGATCGACGCCGCCGAAGCCGGCAAGTCGGTCACCGCAGTCGTCGAGTTGAAGGCCCGGTTCGACGAGGAGCAGAACATCTTATGGGCCAACGCCCTCGAGCGCGCGGGCGTCCAGGTGGTCTACGGCTTCGTCGACTGGAAGACCCATGCCAAGGTGTCGATGGTCGTCCGCCGCGAGGCGAAGGGATACCGCACCTACTGCCACTTCGGCACCGGCAATTATCACCCCGTCACCGCGCGCATCTACACGGATGTCAGCTATTTCACGGCCGACCCGAGGATCGGGCGCGATGCCGCCAAGCTGTTCAATTACATCACCGGCTATCTCGAGCCGAAAAACCTTCGCCAGCTGGTCATCTCGCCGACCGGGATGCGCGCCGAGCTGCTCCGGCTGATCGACGTCGAGATCGCCGCTGCGCGGGCGAAGAAGCCGTCCGGAATCTGGGCCAAGCTCAATTCGCTGGTCGACCCCATCATCATCGACAAATTGTACGAGGCGAGCCGCGCCGGAGTCTCCGTCGATCTCGTCATCCGCGGCATCTGCTGCCTTCGCCCGGGCGTTCCGGGCCTGTCGGAGAATATCTTCGTCAAGTCGATCGTCGGCCGTTTCCTGGAACACACGCGCATGTGGTGCTTTGCCAACGGGCACGAGCTGCCGCATCCGGGGGCCCGTGTGTACATCAGCTCGGCCGACTGGATGCCGCGCAACCTCGACAGGCGGATCGAATATATGCTTCCGATCGAGAACCCGACCGTTCACGCCCAGCTTCTCGATCAGGTGATGGTCGCCAATCTCATCGACAATGAGCAGAGCTGGCGGCTGCTTTCCGACGGCACCTACGAACGGCTGCGGCCAAAGGCCAACGACGCCTTCAACCTGCACGAATATTTCATGAGCAATCCGTCGCTGTCGGGACGCGGACAGGCCCTCAAGAAGGGCCGAAGGGTTCCCAAGCTGCGCTTCCAGCGCGGACGCTGAGCGGGAAAACGAATTGGCGCGTCGTCAGCCTGTTTCCGTCATCGATATCGGTTCCAACTCGGTTCGCCTGGTCGTCTATTCCGGGCGGCACCGGGCCCCGTCGCCGATCTTCAACGAAAAGGTGATGGCTGGCCTCGGCGCCGGGCTCGGCGAGACCGGAGAGTTAGCCGGCGAGAGCATGGACCGCGCCCTTCGGGCCCTCAACCGCTACCGGCTCCTGCTGAAGCATGTGAAGGTCCGCCAGACCCAGGTGGTCGCGACCGCCGCCGTGCGCGACGCCGCGAACGGCCCCGATTTCGTCCGCGAAGTGCTGGAAATGGGGCTCCCCTGCGAAGTCATCAGCGCTGACGAGGAAGCGCATTATTCCGGGCTGGGGGTGGTCTCCGCATTCCCGGGCGCGAGCGGAATCGTCGGCGACCTCGGCGGCGGCAGCCTCGAGCTGGTCGAGATCGGCGGGGGCAAGGCGCTAAGCGGAATTTCCCTGCCGCTGGGAGTGCTTCGGGTCGACAAGGGCAAGCCGGGCTCGAAGAAGGCTCTCGAGATCCTCCGCTCGGGACTCAGGAAGAGCGGCCTCGCCAGGGCCGGCAAGGGACAGCCCTTCTTCATGGTCGGCGGATCCTGGCGAGCGCTGGCCAAGATCGACATGGCCGCGACCGACTTCCCGCTTCCGGCGACCCACTATTACCGGATGAAGCCGTCGCGGGCGGCCGAGCTCAGGCGATTGTCCGAACATGGCGGCGACCTCTTGAGGATGGTTTCTCCCGCTCGCCACGCCGCCGCGCCGGTCGCGGCGATGCTTCTGTCGCACATCGTCGATGAGCTGGAGCCGAGCGAGCTGATCGTCTCCGCCTTCGGCCTTCGCGAGGGGCTTCTGTTCTCGCAGCTGGACCGGCGGACCCGCCAGCTCGATCCGCTCGTCGAGGCGGCACGCGACGCGGGAGGCGGCGAGCATCGCTTCGGCCAGCACGGCGACCTCCTTCACCAATGGGTCTCGCCCCTGTTCGAGGACAGTCCGAAGCTCGAGCGGCTGAGACGAGCCGCCTGCCTGCTTGCCGACGTCGCCTGGCAGGCGGCGCCGATGTTCCGGGCCGACCGAGGCGTCGAAATGGCCCTCCATGGCGACTGGACCGCGGTCGATGCGGCGGGCCGGGTGATCATGGCGCAGGCGCTCTCGTCCAATTTCGGCCGCGACAAATTGCCCGATCCGAGGCTCGGCCAATTGTGCCGTCCGGAAGATCTGAAGCTGGCGCATTGCTGGGGGCTGGCGATGCGGCTCGGCCAGCGGCTGAGCGGCGGGGTCGCCTCGGTCCTGGAGCGGACGAGCCTCAATCTCAGCCGAACGTCCGTTACCCTGTGCGTCCCGCACCGGGAGGAGGCGCTTGCCGGCGACGCGGTCCGCCGCCGCCTTCAGCGGCTGGCCGACTCCCTCGGACGCAGCGCCGAGGTCGCGACCTACATCTAGCCGGTGTGGCGTTCCTCAAGCCGCGCGGCTAGGAGCCGTCGGCATGGGGGCTCTGTCTTCTCGGGAACAGGATGTCGTCGAACGCGCCGCGGACGAGCCGATGCTCGACCAGGTGCTCCTGTGGTCGGCGGTCAACAGCGGATCGCGCAACCTCGAGGGCCTTCAGCGCATGACGGGGTTGCTCGGCGACGCGTTCGCGGCGCTTCCGGGAAGCGCCGTCCTCGTCGACGCTGCGCCGGTCGATGCGATCGATGCCTCGGGACGGACCTTCAGCATCGCTCATGGCCGCAACCTGCACCTGAAGGTCCGTCCCGACGCTCCCATACAGCTGCTCTTCACCGGCCACATGGACACGGTGTTCGGCGCCGACCACGCCTTCCAGGAGGTTCGCTGGCTCGACGATGAGGTGATCAACGGGCCCGGAACCGCCGACATGAAGGGCGGCATCGCCGTCATGCTCGCGGCTCTCAAAGCGATCGAGACGACCGGAGCCGCCCCGAACCTCGGCTACGAGGTGATCATCAACAGCGACGAGGAAGTCGGCTCGCTCGGCTCCACCCCGCTGATCACCGAGGCGGCACGGGGGAAGAAGGCGGCGCTCACCTACGAACCATCGGCGCTTCCCGACGGCACGCTCGCCGGGGCGCGCCCCGGAAGCGGCAATTTCGCGGTCACGATCCACGGACGCTCGGCCCACGCCGGCCGCAACCCCGACGATGGGCGGAACGCCGTCCTCGCGGCGTCGGACCTCGCCCTGCGCTTCGAGAAGATGCGCAGGGCGGGCCTTTCGGTGAACCCCGCGAAGATCGACGGCGGATCTCCCTCCAATGTCGTTCCCGACATCGCCGTCCTCCGGGTCAACCTTCGTCCCTTGACGCCGGAGCTCGAAGCCGAAGCGAACGCAATGATCGCCGAGGCGGTGGCAAAAGTATCCGCCGAGCGGGACGTGCAGATCCACCTGCACGGCGGCTTTGCCCGTCCGCCCAAGCCGATGACGAGCGCGATGGAGCTCCTGTTCGGGCTCGTGAAACAGGCGGGAGATGATCTCGGCCAGGCCATCGGCTGGCAGCCGAGCGGCGGGGTTTGCGACGGGAACAACATCGCCGCCTGCGGAGTGCCCGTGGTCGACACGATGGGCGTGCGCGGCGGGAAGATCCACAGCATGGAGGAATTTCTGATCGTCGAAAGCCTGAAGGAGCGCGCGGCCCTGTCGGCGCTGACCATCCTCCGCCTTGCCGGAGGCCCGCAATGAACTTCCGGGTTCGTCCGGCGACCGGCGAGGATTTCGGAGCCATCTACGAGATGGCCAAGCTGACCGGCGGCGGGTTCACCAACCTTCCGCCCGACCGGGCGACCCTGGTCCAGAAGCTCGCTCGCTCGGAGGACAGCTTCTCGAGGGCCGAAGACAGCCAGGCCGACGATCTTTACGTGTTCGTCCTGGAAGACCCCAAGGCCGGCGTCATCCGGGGAACCTGCCAGGTGTTCGGCGAGGTCGGAGTCCGGCAGGCCTTCTATTCCTATCACGTCAGCACCCTCACCCAGACCAGCCCAGAACTGGGCAAGACCTTCCGCAACCAGATGCTGAGCCTGACGACGGACCTCGAGAGATCCTCGGAAGTGGGCGGGCTGTTCCTCCACCCGCAGGCCCGTGCCGGCGGCTGGGGCTCGCTGATCGCGCGCAGCCGCTACCTCTTCATCAAGCGGCATCGCGCGCGCTTCGGGGACCGCGTTCTCGCCGAGCTCCGGGGCGTGATGGACGAAGCCGGAAACGCGCCCTTCTGGGACGGTCTCGCCGGCCGTTTCTTCGACATGACGTTCCCGCAGGCGGACGAGTTCAACGCGGTCCACGGCACGCAATTCATCGCCGACCTGATGCCGAAGACGCCGATCTACGTCTCGCTCCTGAGCGAGGCGGCACAGGCGGTCATGGGCCTTCCCCATCCGACCGGCCGGGCGGCGCTTCGAATGCTCGAGGAGGAAGGCTTCGTCTTCGACCGCTACATCGACATTTTCGACGGCGGCCCGACGGTGACCGTGCACACCGACGATATCAAGACGATCGACGAGTCCGACGAGGAGACCATCCTCGAGATTTCCGAGGGCGGAAAGACGAAGACGCTCGTCGCTTTTGGCCGGCTGAAGGACTTCAGGGCCTGCTTCGCCTCGGTGAAGCGGGTGGGCCGAAAGGGCATCTGCATCGACCCCGAGGCTGCCGAGCTGCTCGGAGTGAAGGTCGGCGACACGGTCCTTGCAGTGAAGCGCTGATGGCCCTTCGCGAGATCAATTTCGACGGGATCATCGGCCCTTCGCACAATTATGCCGGGCTGAGCTTCGGCAATCTCGCCTCGACGAAGAACGCGGGCCAGGTCTCCCAGCCGCGGGCCGCGGCCCTCCAGGGCCTCGACAAGATGCGCGCCAACCTCGCGCTCGGGCTCGCGCAGGGGATTTTCGTTCCGCTCCGCCGGCCCAACAAGGATTGGCTGGGAGCGCTCGGAACGACGTTCGAGGAAAGCGAGCCGCCGTTGGCGGCGGCCGCCATGTCCGCTTCGGCGATGTGGGCGGCGAATGCGGCGACCGTCTCCCCTGCTCCCGACACCAAGGACGGGAGGACCCATCTCACCGTCGCCAACCTGCGCACCATGCCGCATCGAAGCCACGAATGGCCGGGCACGCTCGCCCAGCTTCGAATTGCGTTCGGCGACGGGCAGCATTTCGAGGTTCACGACCCGGTTCCTTTCGCGTTCGGCGACGAAGGCGCTGCGAACCACATGCGGATCGCATCGAGGCACGGCGAAGCCGGACTCGAACTGTTCGTCTACGGAGTGACCGGCGGCGCCTTCCCTGCCCGCCAGCATCTGCAGGCGTCGAAGGCGATCGCCCGGCTTCACGGTCTCGATCCGATGAAGACCTTGTTCGTCGAGCAGTCCGAAGAGGCGATCGCCGCCGGCGCATTCCACAACGATGTCGTCGCCGTCGCCAACGAAAACGTCCTGTTCGCCCACGAGCTGGCGTTCGCCGACCGGGACGGGATCGTCTCCTTCTGCGAGCGCGGCCTCCCCGGTTTCGAGCTGGTCGAGGTCCCCGCCGCCGAAGTTCCGATCGGGGACGCGATCACGTCCTATCTGTTCAACGCCCAGCTGGTGACGCTGCCGGACGGCGAGATGACTCTCGTCGTTCCGACCGAGGCGCGCGAGACCGCGACGGTCTGGTCATGGATCGAGCGGCATCTCGCCGGGAACGGCCCGATCCGGCGAGTCGAGGTGGTGGATGTTCGCCAGTCGATGGCGAACGGCGGCGGTCCGGCCTGCCTTCGCCTGCGCGTCGTCGCCGACCCCGGGACCATCGATCCGCGCTTCATCGTCGATGATTCGAAGCTCGACCGGCTGAGCGAAATCGTCCGGCGGAACTGGCCGGTCGA
>DASSFK010000225.1:0-2172 GCA_035694565.1 Sphingomicrobium sp. | reverse complement strand
GACACGCATTTGAAGCCCTGGTCTTCCTTCTCGTTGCTGAAGCCGTAATCGACTTCAAGGCCACCGACCCAAGCGCCGTACTGCCAGAGGTAGCCGCCGCCGAACCCGAATACGCCGCCCTTGGGCTTGGGATTGTGAAGGCTGTGGCTGATGTCGGAGAAATTGAAGTCGTCCGGGCTGATCTTGCCCCAGCTATAGCCGCCGAAGCCAAACACATAGAAACCGGTCCAGTCGCTGTAATACGGGGCCGCGCGCGGCGGCGCCTTGAGCGGCATATCGGCAGCTTGCGCAGCACCAGCACTAAGCAGACCGGCCAGCATCGTCGTAGCAAGAAGAACCTTCATCATGAGCGAACCCCTTTTTTGTTCCCAATCGGCCGCATCGTTCGATCGGCTGATGTAGATCAGTCCCAATTTCGGTTGTAGAATTCAATGGAGTCGCGGTATCGTCGCGGTATCATCGTGGGTCGCTCTGGATGCGCAGCGGTATTGACGAGTGGTATAAGAGCATTTTAACGGCTACTGTTGTTATGCGATCACACTTGCGTCGGTCGGGTGGCCGCGGAAGG
Source organism: Sphingomicrobium sp. (assembly GCA_035694565.1). Taxonomy (GTDB): domain Bacteria; phylum Pseudomonadota; class Alphaproteobacteria; order Sphingomonadales; family Sphingomonadaceae; genus Sphingomicrobium. Next base: position 1,604 of record DASSFK010000225.1, on the reverse strand, counting down.
GCAAGCCGAAAGCTCGCCAAGTCAGACGTTAACTTTGGCAATCCGCCTGCTGGCAGCGATCAGCGCTGCGCCGATTGCTGTTTCTTTTTGAACCATGTGTCGTGCCGCAAAGTGCGTGGGTATATAAACACCTATACGTGGTGCAAGAAGTTTGCACTGAGCGCGACACCACCGAAGCGGTATCGACGACGCGCTCCGGTTTCTGAGCAAACCGAGACGTAACGCAGTACGAGGACTGGCCGTGGCGGGCGACTTTCACGCGGTTCGGCCGAGCATCGGCGTTCGTGGACACGGCAATTCCGTGGACCGTTCCGGCGCGTTGCTTACAGTTTGTTTTTTTTCAAAAAGCCCTATCGAAGTTCCGATATATGTTCGCTTTTCGGCACCCGATAAGGCTTAGCCCGCGGTTGCGTCTGATGGTCCGCTTTGGGTCATGTATGGACGGCGCCCGCGGTGCAAGAGGAATCTGACTATCAGCGAAGCGTTCGGGTGCAGTCATGTATCCGGCCTTTGAAGGCGGCCGTTTTGACCGCTGGCCCTGATGTGATCCGCTGATCGGTCCCAAACAGACTCACGCGCTCTTTCTGCGCATGACCCAAAATCGGGTTTTCCGATCGACGGTCTCGACCGTTCGCATCAATGTCTTCATCACCCCTGCAGTTCGTGAACGCACGTACTTACCCACATCCTCCCATCGCCAGACTCCTACGCCGCTGCCACAAGCGCAGGCGCCCGATATGTGCCCCCATGGGCCAACAGCGCCCAGGCCATGCACGCCATCTTGTTGGCAAGTGCCACCGCCACGACCTTGAAGGGTCGTCGCGCCAGGAGCCGCGTGAGCCAGGGATATTTCTCAGGGTTCTGCATGGCGCGCCGCAAGACGGAATGCGCGCCGATGACGAGAATGCGTCGCAAATAGCGGTCGCCTTGCTTGGAGATCGGCCCGAGCTTCTGCTTGCCCCCGGTCGAATCCTGTCGCGGCACCAGCCCAATCCAAGCCGCAAAATCGCGTCCGGACCGAAACACTGTCGGGTCCGCTACCGTCGCGGCGATCGCGGTCGCCCCGATGACGCCAATGCCGGGGATGGTTTCAACCCGCTGGCTCGCCTCGTTCGAGCGATGCTGCATCTTGATCCGTTTTTCGATCGCCCCGATCACCGTCTGCGTGGCCTCAAGCTGCGCCGCCAGTACGATGACGCTCGCCCGTGCATCGATCGGCAAGCGCGTGTCCTCTTTGTCTGTCACGAGCGCGAGCAATTCTTTCACCCCTTTATCACCCTGTGCAGCCACGATGCCGAGCTCGGCCAAATGCGCACGCAGTGCATTGATCACTTGGGTACGCTGACGCATGAGCAGATCGCGCGTGCGGTGCTGCATTAACTGACCTTGCTGTTCGGCCGACTTGATCCGCACGAAACGCATCGTCGGGCGCCGTACCGCCTCACAGATCGCCTCGGCGTCGGCGGCATCGTTTTTGTTGCGCTTGACGTATGCCTTCACATCTTTCGCCGGCATCAGACGAACCTCGTGGCCGAGCTTCGTAAACTCGCGCGCCCAATAATGCGCCGTGGCACACGCCTCCATGCCGACCAGGCACGGCGGCA
>DASSFK010000224.1:0-4790 GCA_035694565.1 Sphingomicrobium sp. | reverse complement strand
CGGCCGCGCACCCGACCAAATGCGAGCTTTGAGCTTTGAGCCCGGCTTCACCCGTCATGCAGAAGGCTCATGCCTTGTTTCGTTTGGCGACACGCGGGTGTTGGTCACGGCCTCGGTCGACGAGAAGGTTCCGCCTTTTCTGCGCGGCAAGGGACAGGGTTGGGTCACCGCCGAATATGGAATGCTTCCCCGTGCAACTCATACTCGCGGCAACCGCGAAGCAGCCAAGGGCAAGCAGTCCGGGCGTACGCAGGAAATCCAGCGGCTGATCGGCCGCAGCCTCCGGGCTGTCGTCGACTTGCCGAAGCTCGGGGAGCGCCAGATCATCGTCGATTGCGACGTGATCCAGGCCGACGGCGGCACTCGGACGGCCGCCATTTCGGGCGCCTGGGTCGCCCTTCGGATCGCGGTCGACAAGCTGCTTGCATCGAAAGCGCTGACCGAGGACCCCATCCGCACGCAGGTTGCGGCCGTCAGCTGCGGTATCCATCAGGGAACCGCCGTGCTCGACCTCGATTACGATGAGGACAGCCAGGCCGGCTGCGACGGGAATTTCGTCCTGACGGCCGATGGCGCAATCGTGGAGGCGCAAGTGACGGCCGAGGGCGAATGCTATGACGAGGAAGGCCTGCTGAGGCTGCTGCGGCTCGCGCGCATTGGAACTTCGGAGATTTTCGAGGCGCAGCTCAGGGCGATCGGCAAGTGAGACCGCTCGGAAACAAGCTCGTCATCGCGACGCACAATCCGGGCAAACTCGACGAGATCAGGGCACTGATGGAGCCGCTCGGAATCGCCTGCGTCGGCGCGGAAGAGCTTGGCCTCCCCGAGCCCGAAGAGATCGGCAATACCTTCGTCGACAACGCCGACTTGAAGGCTCGCGAAGCGGCGGACCTTTCCGGTTTCCCTGCGTTGGCCGACGACAGCGGGCTCTGCGTCGATGCGCTCCATGGTGCGCCTGGCATCTTCTCGGCCCGCTGGGCGGAGGATGCGCAGGGCAAGCGCAATTGGACGCGGGCGATGGAAAGGGTCTGGAATGAGGTCGAGGCAACCGAGCCTGATGCTGCGCCGGCCGCTCGCTTCGTCTGCGCGCTCGCCATTGCCTGGCCGAACGATGGTCAGGCGGAGAGCTTCGAAGGCCGCGTCGACGGCACACTCGTCTGGCCGCCGCGTGGTGAGAGGGGCTTCGGATACGACCCGATCTTCGTTCCTGCCGGGCGCGACGTCACTTTTGGCGAGATGGATCCTGCGGAAAAACACCAGATCAGCCACCGCGCGGACGCCTTCCGGAAGCTGACAGAAGCGCTGAAGTGACCGCCGAGCCGCTGGCGCTTTACGTCCATTGGCCGTTCTGTGTCAGCAAATGTCCCTACTGCGATTTCAACAGCCATGTCCGGTCGAGCATCGACCAGGACGAATGGCGTGACGCGCTGCTCACCGACCTCGCGCATGAGGCAAGGCTGCTTCCAGATCGAACGCTGACGTCGATCTTCTTTGGGGGCGGAACGCCATCGCTGATGGATCCGGCGACGGTTTCCGCCCTCATTGGCGCTGCGCGGGAGCTTTGGTCGGCGTCGGATGACATCGAGATCACGCTTGAGGCGAACCCCAATTCCGTCGAGGCCGACCGCTTCGCTGATCTGGCAGGCGCTGGCGTCAATCGGCTCTCGCTGGGGCTCCAGAGCTTCGACGATTCGAACCTGGCCTTCCTCGGGCGGGCGCATTCGGCGAATGAGGGGCAGCAAGCGCTGGACGTTGCACAGAGGAATTTTCCCCGGGTCAGCTTCGACTTGATTTACGCGCTGCCGGGAGAAACCGAAGCCAGCTGGTCGGCAACCATCGATCGCGCGCTTGGCAAGGGCACCTCGCATCTTTCGCTCTACCAGCTGACGATCGAGCCGGGGACCCGCTTCGCATCGATGGTCGCGAAACGCGAGTTCGAACCGCTGGATGCCGACGAGGCCGCCGGCCTGTATGAGCTCACTTCTGAGCGCACCTCGGCCTCGGGAATCCCCGCCTACGAGGTCAGCAACCACGCTCGGGCGGGTCAGGAGAGCCGTCACAATCTGACTTACTGGCGCTACGGCGATTATGCTGGCGTCGGTCCGGGAGCCCACGGGCGGCGGCTCGGCAAGCGCACAACTCGCCACCGCAAGCCGGAAAACTTCCTCTCCGGCCTGAAGCGCAACGGACATGGGATTGTGGAGGAAGAGGAGCTGAGTCCCGCCGAGGCCGCTGACGAAGCGCTCGTCATGGGCCTTCGCCTGTCGGAGGGCATAGACCCACAGGCTTTGGCAAAGCGATTCGGTACAAGGATCATTGAGGAAGTCGCCGTTGGCCGCCTGGTCGGGAGCGGGCATCTCGAGCGCTACGGAAACCGCTTGCGCACGACCCCCTCGGGCCGGTTAGTGCTCGACCGGGTGCTGGCCGAAATCGCGGCCGGCTAATTCTGCGGCGCTTCCGCCGCATATTTGTCGGCGGCCGAGGTCACGAAATCCTCGACCTGAAATTCGGAATCCGATTCCGACTGCTTCTTCGTCACCTTGTTCTTGGAATCGAAGGCCCAGACCGCCGACTTGAAGCTCGTTTCCTGCGCCGCGCATCTCTGCCGAACGAAGCCCGGAAAGGCGTCGTTTGCGACTTTCTGACCCTTAGCGTCAACCGCCGCCGCCTTGATGCAGGTTCGAAGCGCGGTCCGCGCGCCATCCGCAGCCGCGGTCTGGAATGATGCCGCAAGAATCGCCGACGCGATCGTCAATACAATCATGACTCTCTCCCCAGAGCCGTGAAAGTGTGACTCTTTTTTGGCTCCTTTGGAAGGGATAACCCTGAGGGAGTTAACGTGGCGCAAGCAGAGACTTGCGGGCACGGCGAAACGAATGCCATCAGCGGTACAAATGGACCCTGAACGCCTCCTTCCCGGCCTCTACATCGTGGCCACCCCGATCGGGAATCTCGGCGACCTGACCCCGCGTGCGGCGGAGACGTTGCGGCGCGTGGACCTGGTGCTCGCGGAGGACAAGAGGGTCAGTGCCAAGCTTCTCGCGCATGCCGGGGCGAAGACAAGGCTTTCGAACTACAACGACCATACGAGCGAGGCAGAGCGGGATGCCATCGTCGCGCGCCTCGGCAGCGAAGCGATCGCGCTCGTCAGCGATGCCGGGACACCGTTGATTTCGGATCCGGGCTACAAGCTGGTCCGGGCAGCTAGAGCCGAAGGACATGATGTTCACACCCTGCCCGGCCCTTCCGCTGCGATTGCCGCGCTGACGCTTGCCGGCCTTCCGACCGACCGCTTCCTGTTCGCTGGGTTTCTGCCGTCGAAGACGAAGGCGCGCTCGGACGCAATCGGGGAATTATCGGGCGTCCGCGCGACCTTGATATTTTACGAAAGCGGACCTCGACTGGAGGACACGCTAGCGGCCCTTCATGATGCGCTTGGCAATCGCGACGCGGCCGTCATTCGGGAGATCAGCAAGCTCCACGAAGAGACAGTCGCCGGCCCGCTTTCCGAGCTTGCCGACCGGTACGCGGCCAAGCCCCCAAAGGGCGAGATCGTCATCGTTGTCGGTCCCCCGTCGGAGCAAGCCGAAGCCAGCGACGAGGACCTTGATCGCGCGATCGACGAGGCACTCAAAACCCATTCTCCGTCTCGAGCGGCGGCTGAAGTGGCCGCAGCGCTGAACGTCGCGAAAAAGCGCGCCTATGCCCGTGCCCTCGAACGCTCGAAGTGAATGGCGAGACGATTGAAAAGCGTGGTCGAGCCGCCGGGCCAGCCCGCCACGTTTCGAAGCTCCGGCAAGGGTGACAAAGCCCCGGACCTCGCCTAGGCGGCGGCGATGTCGCTGCGCATAGCCGTTCAGATGGATCCCCTGGAGAGCATCAACATCTCCGGCGATTCCACCTTCGCCATCATGCTTGGAGCGCAGGCCCGCGGCTACAAGCTCTACCACTATTTGGCGGACGCGCTGACCTATCAGGACGGGCGCCTCTACGCCGGCGTTCATGAAGTGACCGTTCAGCCGGTTCCGGGCGATCACTTCCGGCTCGGCGCGTTCTCGATCGTCGATCTCGGCAGGGACATCGATGTCGTACTCATGCGCCAGGACCCCCCGTTCGACCTCGGATACATCACCGCAACGCACCTTCTGGAGCGCATTCAAGATGAGACCCTGGTCGTCAACGACCCCGGTGCGGTGCGCAATGCTCCCGAAAAAGTGTGGGTGCTGGATTTCGCCCGATTCATGCCGCCGACCATGGTCACCCGCTCGCTGGGAGCCGCGCGCGAGTTCCTGAAGACGCATGGCGACATCGTCATAAAGCCGCTGCACGGCAATGCCGGCAAGGCGGTCTTCAAGATTGGAAGCGACGGATCGAACCTTGCACCGCTGATGGAGCTGTTCAACGCGACCTATCGCGAACCCCACGTGCTCCAGGCCTTCCTTCCGGAGGTGTCGGATGGCGACAAGCGCATCGTGCTCATCGAGGGCGAGATCGCGGGCGCGATCAACCGACGCCCGGCGAAGGGAGACATTCGCTCCAACCTCGCAGCGGGCGGAACCGCCGAGCAGAGTGAGCTTACGAAGACTGAGCGAGAGATTTGCGCCGCGCTCGGTCCCGAGTTGAAGCGGCGAGGCCTGCTGTTCGTCGGAATCGACGTGATCGGCGGCAAATGGTTGACAGAAATCAATGTCACCTCGCCTACCGGCATTGTCGCGATCGACAAGTTTAACGGTACCGATACCCCTGCCCGCATATGGGATGCGATCGAGGCTCGTCTCGAGGCACGGCGG